>JBIKUM010000314.1:0-3520 GCA_044347585.1 Terrimicrobiaceae bacterium | reverse complement strand
GGTCGCGCTCTACCGCGAACGGGGCGACGCCGAGAACCCATTTGACGAACTCAAGAATCAGTGGGGTTGGGCCGGGTTCACCACGCAGGACCTCGACCGCTGCCAAGTCACCGCGAGGCGGTGACCACCCGCCCCGAACTCCTCGGAGGCGTCGCCCGCCAAACCCGCCACGCCGGCCAAACCCGCATCAGCGTCAACCTCAGTCATACCAAAAGCGGCAAAATCAAAGCCCAACTCGCCGAGGCCAGTGCCTTCCTCCAAACCCTGCTCACAACTGCGGAGCAGTTGACCAATCCTCAACGCTGGGAACGCATCCTTCTGCGCATTTTCGAGAAATTCATCACCCCAAAAACACTCCACTCCCTCCTTCCGACTCCAGCCCCAAGCTGATCAGCCTCTTTTCAACACCCAACTGCCGGATTTAGGATGATTCGTGTCAAAATTCAAGAGGAGGTTCTTGAATATTTGAGAAGTCTCCCGCCCCAACCACGGCATGCCTTGAAAGTGGCGATCAAGGGATTGTCCAACGAGCGGGGAAACATCAAATCCTTAACCGATGATCTGGAAGGTTTCCATCGCCTGCGCGTCGGTTCGCATCGCGTCATTTTCGATTACAATAGGATCGACGGCGAGCAGGTCATCACATGCGTGTATGCGGGGCCGAGAAAATGGATTTACGAAGTTTTTCACAGCAAATTGAGAGAAGCGGAAAGCTGATGTTTCCCACGGCCACGCTTGCGTTGCTGCATTATGAGAAAACTGCAAACGCCCGCAGAGGTCAATTTGACGGGGTTTCTGAGGGGGAGAACCACTAAGAATTTAGTGGCTCCTGAGGTAGGACTCGAACCTACGACCAATCGGTTAACAGCCGACCGCTCTACCACTGAGCTACTCAGGATCGAAAGGGAGGAGCACTAAAGCGCGGGGGTGTTCGTTTGACAAGGGGAAAATCCGAAAAAACGCATCTCCGCATTTTTGCATCACGCGGTCTCTGGCGAATCCGGCGGCGGGAGGAATTCGGGTTCCTGGGCGAAGAGGGCGCTGGAGGCCTCCTCCGGGGCTGATTCGACATTGCGGAGTTGGCGCTGCATGGCGCGGGTGCGTGTGCCGACCTGGTCGATTTCGTTCGTGGCCGACTGGAGTTTGCTTTTCACCTTTTCGAGCACGGTGCCGAATTTTGAGAACTCGGTTTTGACGGCGCTGAGTGTTTGCCAGACCTCGCTGGAGCGTTGCTCGATGGCCAGCGTGCGGAAGCCCATTTGAAGGCTGTTGAGGAGGGCAACGAGGGTTGTCGGGCCGGCGATGACGACGCGGTGCTCGAGTTGGATGCTTTCGGCGAGTTCGCGGCGGCGGAGGACTTCGGCGTAGAGGCCCTCGGTGGGCAGGAACATGATTGCAAAATCGGTGGTCGCCGGTGGGTTGAGGTATTTTTCCCGAATGTCCTTGGCGTTTGATTTGATGCGGATTTCCAGTTGGCGGGCGGCATTCTCGGCTTCGGCGGCGTCACCATTTTCCGATGCGGCGACAAGGCGCTCGTAATCCTCCTTGGGAAACTTGGCGTCGATGGGGAGCCAAACGGTGGATCCATCGCTGGAGCGACCGGGAAGTTTGACGGCGAATTCCACGCGCTCCGGACCGCCTTTGGTGGCGACATTGGTGTCGTATTGTTGAGGACTGAGAAATTGCTCAAGAATCGTGGCGAGCTGGAACTCTCCCCAAGCACCACGGCGGGTCACATTCGTCATGACGCGCTTCAAGTCTCCGACCCCCTCGGCGAGGCTTTGCATGTTGAGCATGGCGGTTTGAACCTTGTCCAGATTGTCGCTGACGAGCTTGAAGGACTCGCCCAGACGCCGCTCCAGCGTGGTTTGGAGCTTTTCCTCGACCGTGGCCCGCATGGCTTCGAGTTTCGCGTTGTTGTCCTGCTGCAGGCTGGCGAGCTTGGCTTCCACAGAGGTTCGGAGCGTTTCGAGTTTCTCGCTGTTAGTCTGGGTGAGTCTGTCGAGTTGGTTTCTGAACCCCTCGAGTTGTTGGTTCTGGAGTTCGAAGGATTTGGTGACCGATCTTTCGAGGGAATCCCGCAGCGTGTTGGTGGATTGCGAGAGGGTTCCCAGCGCCTCGCGGACGGGTTCGGAGTTCTGTCGCAGCGTCAGGTCGAGGGTCTGAGCGAGCTCCTGGCGGCTTGTGTTCTGATGTTGCGCGAATTGGTCGCGCAGGGTTTCCGCCAAGCGGGCATTGTCCTTGTTCCGGAGATGCAGCAAAAACAAAGATGCCAGCAAGGTGAGAAGCGAGGCGCCCAGCGCGAGGAGAGGGATGAATTCCATGGCCGAAACTCATACAGCAATGCGGCGATATGATCAGTAAAAGTTGCTCGAGGCATTTCGCGCAGCGGAAATATTCTTGATCAATCGGCGTCTGTGCCAAACCTGTCGGCATGCTTCGATTACTGGCACTGGTTTTTATGGTCGGCTTGCTCACAGCGAGGGCCGAGGTGGAACGCGAATACATTCTCGTAAGTGGAGGCCCGTCCTTGCACGAGTGGGAGAAGTTCAAGGCGGAACCCCATGACCGCTGGTGGGGAAATTTCATTCGCTCGGCCAGAGTTCGCATACAGGAAATTCAAGCCAAGGTCGGCTCAGGTGCAAAAATCACCTGGCTCGTTCACAAGCCAAGCTATGTGCGCCGCGCTTCCAGACAGGATAAACAGGACCTCATCGCAAACATCGTCTCCGTGAGGGACAAATTCGGCGTGAACCTCGTGTGGTTCGATGAGGGCGATGAACTCATTGAGTATTTGAATGCCGGACAGCCGAGGGATCGCGTGAAGATTGCGAATTTTGAATACTACGGACACTCAAACCGGGCGTGCTGGATGTTCGACTACAGCAACGAAATCGATAGCGGATCCAAAAGCTGGTTGCATGAAAACGAACTCGGCCGCGTTCACAGGGATATCTTCACTCGCGATGCCTTCATCAAAAGTTGGAGCTGCCACACCGGTGAAAGCATGAGCAAGAAATGGAAGCGCGCGACGGGCAAGCGGATGATTGGAGCTATCGGCAAGACGGATTACGCCTACGGCCACCTCCGAAATTGGACGCCTGCCCTCAGCAAGGGAGCCCGCTGGGGAGGTTAGGACTCAGGATTTCTTGGGCCGCTTGCCAAAAGTTTGGCGGCCTTTTTGGCGTCGTCCTCGGTATCGACCCCTGGGCCTGCGGCCTTGGTTTTGATAACGCGGATTTTTGCGCCGTGTTCCAAGGCCCGGAGTTGCTCGAGTTTTTCGGATTTTTCCAGAGGCGTTTGCTTCCACTTCACAAAATCCAACAGAAACTTCCTGCGATATCCGTAGATGCCGAGGTGGCGCAGGCGGGCGGGGTTCGTATCGCCATCGCGGTCGCACGGGATCGGGCTGCGGGAGAAATAAAGGGCGTTGCCGGTGATGCCAGTGACCACTTTCACGCAGTTGGGATTTTCCAATTCGCCGGGAGCAAGCGGACAGGCTGCGGTGGACATGGCGAGG
>JBIKUM010000130.1:0-8023 GCA_044347585.1 Terrimicrobiaceae bacterium | reverse complement strand
TCAATGAGTCGACGGATTAGGGCTGGTTCAATGAAGGGCTCGTCTCCCTGCACATTCAGGATAACCTCAAAACCAGCCAGCTTCTTGGCCACCTCGGCGATGCGGTCGGTGCCGCTCGGGTGCTTGGGCGAAGTGAGTCCCACCTCGGCACCGAATTCAAAGGCGGCTTCCGCGATTCGCATATCATCGGTGGCAATGATGACCTCATCGGCTTCGCGGACCTTTTGGCAGCGCTCCCAGACATGTTGCACGAGGGGCTTGCCGCCAAGGTCGAGCAGGGGTTTGCCGGGTAGTCGGCTCGAGGCCCAGCGGGCAGGAATGATGATCGCGGTTTTCGACATGCGTGCCTTCCTATCGGCTTTCAGGAACCTGATCGAGAAAAACGCTGCCCGTTTGCTCAAAAACAGCGATATTGAATCCATGAAATGGCTGAATATCACTGCGGCATTTTTTCTCCTCCCCGTCGTCCAGATTGCACAGGCAAAAGACAAGGAACCATCCCGCCCGCCGCTCATCATCCCGGTGGCGGGTTCCGGCCAGTCCACCACTTCGCCGCTTGGTAATTCTCAAGTGACCCGCACATCCACCGGACAATCCTTCTCAACGAGCCAACTCGGCAGCACAACAATCACCCGCGACAACTCGGGCAATACTTGGCGCACAACGAAGGTGGGGAGCAGCTATGTCACTCAAGGGCCGAACGGCCAAACCCAGACAACAACAAAACTCGGCAACAGCTACATAACCCGCGATTCCTCCAGCGGCACGACCCTCACCACTTCGCCGCTTGGAAATTCCTATCAAACGCGCTCGAACTCAGGGGCAAGCTGGTCCACAAGCCAACTCGGCGGGAATTACATGACTCGCGAAACCTCGTCCGCGAAGGATTCAAAGCCCGCTCTCATCGTCATACCGGGAGTCAAGTGATTCGGTCCGCGCGGCTCTGCCAATCAGGCCTTGTGAAAATCCGCAATCGTTTCCCAGAGGACTTTTTCTTTTTCGCCGGGTGATTCTGGAACTGTGATGCGCACCTCTGCGAAAAGGTCACCTCGTGTATCGGCATTCAGTGGCATTCCCATGTTGGGAAGGCGAAATTTTTTGCCTGACTGCGTGCCTGCCGGAATCTTCAGCTTCACGCGGCCGCTCAGTGTGGGAACCGTGACAGTGCAGCCCAGAACGGCATCCCATGCCGGAATTTCGAGGTCGTAGTTGAGATTGGCACCCTCGATTTCAAAGTCGGGGTGGCGCTGGTATTTGACCCGCAGGTAGAGGTCTCCCGCGCCGCCGCCTGATGCGCCCGTGCCGCCTTGGCCGGCGAGGCGAATGCGCTGCCCGTCGCGAATTCCCTTTGGGATTTTCACTGTGAAAGTCTCGATCTTCTTGGATCCGCCCCGGCGGAAAGAAACCGGCCGCGAGGAGCCGTTCAGGGCCTCCTCCAGAGTCACCAGAATATCGGCCTCTGCATCCTGTCCTCGCTGTGGAGCCTCCTCGAATCCAGCGCGAGTTCCCCGGCGTCCACCGAACATCTGCTCGAAAAAGTCACTAAAGCCCGTTCCGCCAAACTGGATGTCCTCTTCAAAAGCCGCCGCGCCGCGTTTTCCTGTGAACCCACCAGCTCCGGGAGGGCGTTGCCAGCCGCCGCGCTGTTGAGGTCCATGTTGCCAATCCGCGCCGAATTCATCGTAGCGTTTGCGTTTCTCTGGATCGCCGAGCACCTCGTAGGCTTCGTTGATTTCCTTGAATTTCTCCTCGGCGGCCTTCTTGTCCTTGGCCGTATCGGGATGGTGCTGCCGGGCGAGTTTGCGGAACGCGCTTTTGACTTCAGCCTGAGTTGCGGACTTGGAGACGCCGAGTGTTTGGTAGTAATCGCGGAATTGCGCTGACATCTGTTCTTGAAATTGCTCTCGGCATTCTGACCATTTTATTCATTCTGTCCAACCCATGCTTGATATCCGCTATCTTCGGGAGCAACCCGATCTCGCCAAGTCCCGCCTCGCGTCCCGCAATGCAGACTATTCTCAAACCATCGACGCCATTCTTGCCATCGATGCCGACCGCCGGGCTTCGGAAACCCGCTTGCAAGGCCTCCAGAGCGAGCGCAACCGCCTGAGCAAAGAGATCGGAAAACTCCGCGCCCAAAAGCAGGACTCCGCCGGCTTGGAGGCCGAGGTGAAATCCCTCGCCGACGAGATGCAGGCCCTCACCGAGAAGTCCAATGCCCTCTCCGATGAGCAAACCGCCTTGCTGCTCGTTCTGCCGAATTTTCCGCAGCCTGCCGTTCCGGTTGGCAAAGAGGCCGCCGACAATCCCGAAGTGCGCGTGCATGGCGAAAAGCCCTCCATTTCCAATCCCAAGGATCATGTCGCCCTGGCCGAGGGGCTTGGTCTCATCGACCCAGACCGCGCCGTCAAAATCAGCGGCAGTGGTTTCTCTGTTTACACCGGCCAAGGAGCAAGGCTCGAGCGGGCACTTCTGAACTTTCTGCTCGACCTCCACACCCGCGATCACGGCTACACCGAGGTCAGTCCGCCTTTCGTAGTGAAGCGCGATTGCATGGTCGGCACAGGCCAGTTGCCGAAATTTGAGGAAGACATGTATGGCATCGATGGCGGCGGGCTTTTCCTCGTTCCGACCGCCGAGGTTCCCGTGACGAACCTGCACCGCGAGGAAATCGTCAACGCCGCTCAATTCCCGATCAAATACGCCGCCTACACGCCCTGCTTCCGCCGTGAGGCGGGGTCTGCCGGTCGCGAGACGCGTGGCCTCATTCGCATGCACCAGTTCGACAAGGTGGAGTTGGTGAAAATCTGCGCGCCTGAGCAATCGGCGGCCGAACTCGAAGCCCTCACCGCCGATGCCGAGCGCGTTCTGCAAGCACTCGGTCTCCACTACCGCGTCATCGAACTCTGCACCGGCGACATGGGATTCGGCGCCGCCAAGACCTACGACATCGAAGTCTGGGCACCCGGCCAGAATGCTTATCTGGAGGTTTCCAGTTGCACGAATTTCGAGGATTTCCAAGCCCGCCGCATGAACCTTCGCTTCAAAGGTGAGGATGGTAAAAACAAGTTCTGCCACACGCTCAACGGCTCCGGCACGGCACTCGCCCGCCTCTATGTGGCGCTTCTCGAAAATGGCCAGCAGCCCGACGGCTCCGTTCACATTCCCGCCGCGCTCCAACCCTATTTCGGTGCCTCGAAAATCTCCAAGTAGCCCAGCGCCAGCCGATCCTGTGGTGGCGACCCTCGCTGAGTCGATGGCAGGCGTTTCGAACAGAAAAAAACTCCTCGTCGGCGTCTCTGGCGGTCGTGATTCCATGGTCCTGCTCCATGCGCTTCTGGCGGCGGGTTTCAAAAATCTCGTCGTTTGCCATCTGAACCACACCCTGCGCGGGCGGAGTTCCGATGCGGATGCCCGCCTTGTCCTGAACGAGGCTCGGCGTCTCGGGCTACCGATGGAGCGCGCCCGCTGCCGAACGGCGGAGTTTGCCGCAGACCAAAAAAAATCCCTCGAACTCGCCGCCCGCGAATTGCGCATGGCCTTCTTCGAGGAGTGTGCCGTCCGGTTGAAAACAAAATCCCTCATTCTGGCTCACCATGCCGATGATCAAGTCGAGACCTGTCTTTTCAACTTTCTGAGGGGAACAGGCGCCGCAGGACTCGGGGGCATGAAACCGCTCTCTCAACTCGGCAAACTCACCATCCACCGCCCGCTGCTCGGCATCACCCGCACGCAAATCGAAACCTTCCGCAAGCAGCACAAAGTCCGGTTCCGCGAGGACGCGACGAATGCTGAGCTCGAACACACGCGAAACAAACTCCGCCATCGCGTCCTGCCGCTCCTTGCGGAGGTCATGGGCGAGTCCTACCGCTCAGCCATTTTCCGTGCCGCCGAAATCCTCCGTGGCGAGGAGGACTGGATGTCATCTCTCATGCCTCCGAGCTGTCCAGAACTCGACTGCAAGGACCTCCGCGCCATGCACCCAGCCTTGCGCTCCCGCGTCGTCCTGCGCTGGTTGCGTGAAAGCGGCATCCCCGAGGCAGGCTATGCCGAGACCCAGCGCGTTCTCTCCCTCCTCGATGTGGCTAACGGCCCCTCAAAAGTGAATCTCCCCGGAAATCACCACGCCCGCCGGCGCAGCGGAGTTCTCTTCATGGAATCGGGGGTCGCTTGAATCTTCGCACCGCATTTCAGACCGGTCTCCGTGCCGCTCGCGCCAACCTCCTGCCCGGCCTCCTGCTTCAGGCGCTCATGCTCTGCTTCCTCGCAGCCTATCTCCTTCACGACGGCACTCAGGCCTTCCTCACAAGGGTGGGGGAGTTGCGTCAGGAGTTGAGCTATGGATTTTCCCTCGCGACTTACATCATCTCCGGGGCTCTTTTTCCCGAGCTACTCCGCATTGTGTTTTTTCAAAAAGGCCGCCCCTGTTTGGCCAACTTCTGGAACTTCCTCACCGCTGCGCCCCTCTGGGCCGGGCTCGGAATGCTCGTGGACTTCTTTTACAGATGCCAAAACGACTGGTTCGGGGCTGGGAATGCCTGGCACATCATCGCAGCCAAGGTGCTGGTGGATCAGTTCATCTACAGCCCCTTCCTCGCAAACCCCATCACTACCGCCTACCTCGCCTTCCGCGCCTCAGGCCTCAACGCACAAACCGCCCAGGAAGTCTTCTCCTGGAATTTTGTGCTGGAAAAAATGCTACCCACCCAAATCGCAGGCTGGGCCATCTGGATTCCCGGCGTCTGCCTCGTTTACTTCATGCCACCCTTGCTGCAGCTACCAACAGCTGTCTTGATCCAGTGCTTCTGGGTGCTCCTCCTCACCACTCTTCACGAACGCGAATCGGGCAAGTGAGACCGCCCACTCGTCTTGTAGGAACGCCGAGGTCCTCCTCGGCCCGTGCCTCGAACTAAAGTCTCGGAAAATCAAAGAGTGTCATCGTTCGCGCCATGATCTCCTGCACGAACCTCGGTTGAGCCTTGCAAATGGGCTTCCACCGACGCTCTTTCCAATCCAAGGAGCGAATATGATCGCAAAGAACCACGCCGCTCACGGGCAACCCCTCCGGCACCGCAAGTTCAAAGGGATAGCCTTTGATTTTGCTGGTGATTGGACAAAAAACGGCCAACCCCGTCTTTTCATTGTATCGGGTGTGACTGAGAACAATTGCTGGTCGTCGCCCAGATTGCTCCCGACCCGCCTGGGGATCGAACACCAACCATCCGAGTTCCCCGAGTTCAGGCACGGGTGGGTTTTTCTCCTTCATGGCTGTAAAACCTCGCGCCCGCAGTCCGCGCCCCAATCGCTTGCCGTGTGAAGGTTTTCAGACGTCACTTGAAGGAGCAGATCATCCAACTCGATTCTCTTGGGAATGGCCTTCACAGTCAGTCCCGAGACCCCGACTTTGAGAGTCACAGGATCGCCCTCCTGAATCTGAATTTGCTTGGCAACAGCTTTGGGAATTCGCAGAGCCAAACTATTACCCCATTTTTGAATTGTGGCGGTCATGTTTCTACATTGAGGCTACAAATAGCCTTCGTCAAGATTCTCCCGAATGAGTGAGGGAAATTTTGAAAAGAGCGAACTCCTATCTACGGTAAAAATGAAAGTGAATGGTGCCTGCCCTCCCCCAGTTTTCCCACAACCTTCTGCTCAAGTGCCCTTCGTATTTCCAAAGAGTCGTATGTGCAACCGGTCGCAGTAGCGGTTGCCACGCTGCGTGCAGAGGCTGACGAGTTCCATTTGCCGTGCGGTGATGTGCGCTTCATCGGTTCCCTCGGGCATCAGAAGAATCTTGTAAGGAGGCACAGGGATGCCGATGGACTCGATGAGCGCATCGATTTCGATCAAGTCCGAGGGACCGGTGTAAACAAACTTGAGCTGATAAATTCCCGCTTCGATCCATTCGCGGAGGATCGCGGGCTGGAGGCGCGTTCGCTCATGACGCTCGATCCATGCTTGGTCGATCTCACCCGCGAGGGGCGTGGAACTGGCAAGTTTCGGGCTCAGCGAGGCCAGATCGCAGGCGATTCCTGCAGGAGAAATGGTGCCGGCAGTTTCGATGGTGATGTGACGACCTTCCGCTCGAAGCGCGGCGGCCAGTTCATGGATTCCCTTCGCAACCATCGGCTCTCCGCCTGTGAGAACGCAATGCCGGGCCGGATGTTTTAGCACCTCTTGGATGATGTCCCCGATGCTCATCTCTTCGCCTTCCGGGTTCCATGAGGCATACGGCGTGTCGCACCAGCGGCAGCGCAGATTGCAGCCCGAGGTGCGAATGAAAACCGTCGGCACGCCGGTGAGTTCGCCTTCCCCTTGGATCGAATAAAAAATTTCCGAAATTCGCATGGCTTCAGACCGGCTTTGCAGGCAGCGGCGCGTGGCTCAGGTATTCCGTGGGATCATTCAACTCCGCCAACTCAAATGCCTCGCGCCTTTCCACGCAGGTGCCGCATTCCCCGCAATGCTTCTCGCCGCCGACATAGCAGGACCAGGTCTGGGAAAAATCCACGCCCAGCTCGTGACCCCGCCGCGCACTTTCCGATTTCGTCATCGAAATGAATGGCCGCAGCAATGCCACATCCGCATAGGTTCCCAGACGAATTGCATCCCCCATCGCCCGCATGAAATCCTCGCGGCAGTCGGGGTAAATGGCATGGTCGCCCGAGTGGGCCGCAATCACCACGCCATCGGCATTCCGGCTTTCCGCCAAGCCTGCCGCCACGGCGAGCATGATGCCATTACGAAAGGGCACCACGGTCTGCTTCATGGTTTCCTCCTCGTAATGCCCCTTGGGAATCGAGGCGCCGGGTTGCAGGAGGTGGGATTCAAAGTGCCGTCCCATAAAATCCAACGGAATCGTGAGATGCGAGGTTCCGACCTTTGCCGCATGAAAGGCCGCGAAGGGAATCTCCCGGTCGTTGTGCTTCGAGCCATAGTGAAAACTCAAGGCTGCAACCACCTCGTGCACCCGCGCCGCGTCATGCAGCGCGACAACGGAATCCATCCCGCCGCTGCAAAGGACGATAACGCGTTTTTTCAAGCTCCCGGACATGAAGATCGTTCTAATCAACGGAAATATTAGCCGCGAGACTTCTTTGGTAAATGCGCAACCCCGGGGTTGCTTGCCCGCCGCATGCCGGGAGATTGATCTTATGAACGCAGGTGCATGGTTGAGGCGCACCGTTCCATGGCTTGGAGCGGTTGGTTTTATTTATACTTTGGCCAGTCCACCGCCGCATGAACTTCCTCTCGCGGGTTGGCATACTCTGGGCGTGGCTGTTTTCATGGCCTCTCTCTGGGTCTCGGAGGCGATTCCGTTTGCCGTCACGGCCATGTTGCCGCTCGTGCTTTTTCCCGTATTGGGTGTCTGTGGCATTGCAGGTGCCGCCGCGCCCTTTGCGAATCCCGTGATCTTTCTTTTTTTCGGCGGTATGCTCATGGCCCAGGGAATGCAGCGGTGCCAACTGCACACCAGGCTGGCGATCTTTTTGCTCCGACTCGCTGGCAGCAACCAATCCTCCATCGTTGCGGCCTTCCTGCTCGCATCTTCCCTCCTTTCCATGTGGATCAGCAACACGGCCGTTGCGCTTTTGATGCTCCCCAACGCCCTCTCGGTCATCAGTCTTTTCCGCGAGGGATGTCATAAAAACTTCCCAGCCGCCCTGGTTTTATCTGTCGCCTATGGCAGCAGCATTGGCGGCATGGTGACGCTTGTCGGAACCCCTTCGAATGCGATCTTCGCTGGTTTCATGCAGGAGACCTACGGCATCAAGATCGGCTTCCCGCTTTGGATGGCCATGACCACGCCCGTCTCCGCCCTCCTGCTCGCCTTCGCATGGGTCCTTCTCACCTGCATTGTCTTCCGCTCGGGCGGAAATGTTGTCGGCGCCTCGGAATTTTTGAAGGCCGAAAAACTCCCCCCTTTTCGCATTGGGAGTTTCGGTGTGTTGATCGTCTTCGCCGTCTCGATCGCTCTCTGGATTGCGAGGGGATTTCTCGAGGCGCACCTGCCCTGGCTTTC
>JBIKUM010000593.1:0-2999 GCA_044347585.1 Terrimicrobiaceae bacterium | reverse complement strand
ACATCAAGATTGGCCTGGTTGACATCCATGCCGGTCTTAGCAACCCAAAGAGAACGGATCATTTACTAGCCTCTGCTTAAAGTCATAATCCCATTGGCAGAGCGCGCATTGGCGTCGGCGTTTTGGATCATTTTCACATTCAGATCAAACAAGCGTTGCTGACCGACCAGAGCCACCATCGCAGCGGCAACACTCACATTCGAGCCCTCAACAAAACCTTGCTTTGCTGCCACCGAGGGATCGGAGGCGAGTGCTTGTGCATTAGCTGCCTCGAAAAGACCATCGCCAGATCGGCTAAGCGTTTTTGGGTCAGGTTTGACCAAACGCAGTTTGCCGAGGATCTGCGGCTGAGGAGAGGTGCCATCAAACACAACGACGGTGCCGTCATTACCGATTTGCGGGGCTGAACTATTCGGTGGGATCACAATCGGACCGCTGTCACCAAGCACGGGCAGGCCGCTGGCTGACACTAATTCCCCGGCGAGATTAGTTCTGAAATTACCCGCCCTTGTGAGTGCCTCACGGCCATCAGGTCGACGGACAACAAAAAATCCATCACCCTGAATCGCAACATCGAAGGGATTACCCGTTGACTCAACTGCGGCGGCCTGAAAATTTGATCCAGGCGTGGTGTCGAGCGCGAAAGCCCGCGTGTTTGCGCCATCTCCACCCATAGGAACCGCTCTGAAAGCTGCAATTTGCTCGCGAAACCCAGGCGTGCTCGCATTGGCGAGGTTGTTTGCGGTTATAGCCATTTGACCGAGCGCAGAACGCGCTCCGGTCATGGCAGCAAAAACGAGACGATCCATTAACGTGTGACGTCGATGGTGACCGAGAGAATCTCGACCTGCGTACGGATCGATTGGGCATTTGCCTGGTAGTTGCGCTGTTGCACCATCAAACGCACAAGCTCCCCCGCCATATCGGTGTTGGCTTCCTCAACTGAATTAGAGCGGATGCTGCCAAAGATCCCGGAGGCACCGCTTCCAAGAAGCGCGTCGCCTGACTGTTCGGTCGCTTGGTATGTATTATTGGAGACCTCTCGTAGGCCCCCCAGACCTCTGAAGGTTGCCAACTGCAATTGCCCTGCAATAACCGTCCGACCATTGGTAAATTGACCGCGGACAAATCCTTTATCGTCAACCGACAAGCCACTCAAAGAACCCGCGGCATAACCGTCCTGCTCAACCTTCTTCACCTCAAAGGCTGAAGCATAGTTTGTCGTGCTATTAAAATCGAGCTTGAACTCGATAGGGTCACTGAGTAGAAGAGCAGGATCTATGGGGTCACCTTCCGGTGGCGTCAGGCTAATCGAAAGCGACATCGCACCAGGTGTGGAAGACTCCGCAGCTTCGAGGTCTGCGCCTCCAACCGCTACCAGCTTACCCTCAAAAAACCCAAATCTCGCAACGGGAACGGGCGCTACGGGTTCCTCACCCCCAGCGCCATCGGTTGAAGCACTCGGCATCTGTACTTTGATCATCCCCTCAGACGACTCTGAGGCAAAAACCTGGCCATCGACGTTGACGTACACATCATAGAGCTTCTCTTCCACACGCCTAAAATAAAGAGAAACAGAGTGCTGGCGTCCTAACTTATCGTACAGAGGAAATTGCTGAACGTGGGAGTAAGTCTCAGGATAATTCACATCAAGATCGTTGGGCTGAGGATCGGCTTCGCCTGCAACAAGCTTCGTTTTGGGCACGATCGGAAGCCTGGCATCAAGGTTGACCGATACGAAGGCACTTGATGTTGGGCTTGGCGGCATCGGCGACTCGGGCTCCTTAAGCGGCCCCACCTGATCAGTTACATTGGTCGAATCAATATTAGGTTGATAACCGTACAAATACAGCCCGCTGGAACTAACGATATAACCGTCTTTATCGGTTAAAAATTGCCCGCTACGTGTGTAGAAAGTTTTCTCAGCAGAAGGCTCCTTAAATAAACCCACCACAAACATCCCATCGCCATTAATCGACATATCAAGCGGCGAGGAAGAATACTTTGTCGACCCCGCAGCATAAGCACGACGGGTTATGCCGCCGGTACCCGTTGCACCGAAACGGCCAGAGGAACTAGGCTGTATCGACCGAGACAGCGCCTCCTGGAAGAGATATTCCGATGCCTTGTAACCGCTGACATTCGATGCAGCAATATTTTTACTCGCCACTTCAATAGCGCCAGCGTTTGCCTGCAGGGCATTCAAACCAATCGAAAAACCGCTTGACATGAGCTTACTCTCCTAAGAACCTATATCGATCTAAGACTTATAGTTACTGAAATTTTAGGATCTACGATCCGTTGGCCGTATTCTCAACCGATCCAATTTGCATAATTTCCGTATCATTGACAACACGACCGTCGTTGAGCTGAACCTGAACCATGGATCCAGCTCGCTGTACGCTTTGTACTGTTGCGCCCGTTAGAACATTGCCTTTGGCCGTCTTACCATCGAAGGTCAACCCCTCGACCGAAATCCGATAAGTGCCAGATAACGCCGCCTGGCCAGCCTTTGTGTTGCCATCCCAACTCAGCGACTGAATCTCAGGGCTGAGACTTCCAAGCGAAACCTCATCAACGATGGTGCCATCGTACGAAGTAATACGTAGCGTGGCATTTGAGAGCATCGCGTCTGCATTAACTGCGAAATTAACAGGGCTCTTTCCGTCCCAAGTGACTGTTGAGGCCGCCGCAAGCACTTCTCTACCAATCATCGCAGACTGGTCAAGTAAGCGGCCGCTGGTAACCTGCTTCACAAAACTATCGATCGAAGCACGCATATTCTCGATCCCCTGGAGCTGACTCATTTGAGCCAACTGGGATGCAAACTGTGCATTGTCCATGGGATTCAGCGGATTCTGGTTTTGCATTTGCGCTACCAGCATCTTCATGAAGTTATTCTGAATCTCTTCGGCAGTGTTCCCAATGTTCGTATTGGACGTCTTGACCTGATTGGCGGTCGCCGGATCATAGCGGGGAATGAGCCCTAAATTTCCTGT
>JBIKUM010000072.1:0-10419 GCA_044347585.1 Terrimicrobiaceae bacterium | reverse complement strand
TTAGTACCCTGCCGCTCTACCTGCTTGATCAGGTCACGAAATGGCTCGTCCTGCGCTTCATTTCGACTGACGAATTCGTGCCGGTCATCCCGGGCGTCTTCTACCTCGTCCAAGTCCACAACACAGGCGCCGCCTTCGGTATGCTGAAAAACAACAACCTGTTTTTCATGATCCTCGCCTCCGTGGCCCTTGTGCTCGTAGCCATCTTCGCGCGAAGGGGCGCCTTTGCAGACGCCCCGTCACGCCTCGGCGCCGCCCTCCTGGTCTCCGGAGTGCTCGGAAATCTCACCGACCGCATCCTCCATGGCTATGTGATCGACTTCCTCGATGTCATTCTCCCATGGTATGGCCACTGGCCGGCCTTCAATGTCGCCGACTCCGCCATCTGCGCCGCCGCCGCCCTCTTCCTCATCTCCGGCTTCCTCAACACCGAGAAATCGTGAACTGGGCGTTTCACAGGCGGATTTGGCGAGGCTTTCGGCTTTGAGTCTTCATGGTTTGAGCGACATCGAAACCGGGAAGGGAAATCCCACGCTGCAGACTTTGTTGAAATTGCTGAATGTGCTGGGGCTTCGGATTTCGATCCATCCCGCAAATCCCACTCGGACGCTCGTTTCTGAGTGAACCTGCCAAGGAACGCTACCGTCTGATTTTCGATGACCGTTTGCTGGCGCTGCGCGCCACGGGCTGAAATTGTCAGAACCAGATCTACACAAAAGAGATCAGACGAGCATGTCAAAGACAGTTGCTGCCCACTTAAACTTAAACTTCGGGCCATTCGGCGGCGAGGAAATGGAAGTTGCTCGTCATTGGTTTAATGCCTCCTCCGCTTCAGCCAGCACGGACATCATCTCATCAAAGGAGATCGGCTCGCCGAGGAACATCGGGCGCATCGCGAGATAATCGCGCCGCAGTTCGGTCATGCGAAATTCCGGTGGGTGCAATCGCAGTGTTCCCGGAACCGCCGATTCGTAGTGGGCCCAGCTTGAGGCAAAATAGCGACTCTTGTGCAAACGCACGCGCTCCAGCAAATCCAGCCGCTCCGCCGCAGTCCGACGAGATGGATGCCGCCAGAGTGCCGCGAAGTCCGAGAAGTGCCGGGCAAATCGATCACGGAATGCCTGCTCCGCCGGTCGATGATGCTCCGCGTGCAGGATGGTGGCTTTCTCCCAAAAAGTTCGTTCGATTTCCAGAGCCACGACATCCGACTCGAAGTCGTCAAAGTTCGCCCCCTCCAGCTCGGCCAGCATGGGAGCGATCCGGTGTGTTCCTGTTGGTCGTTGGTCTGTCAGCGAGCCAAATTCAATTTTAACCACCGGCTCCACATACCCGCCGGACGGCACCGCTTGCGGATACGCGAAATATAGCACCGGGGAATGCGCGGCAGCATCCAACTCATACCTGAGCCAACCACCGCCTCCGGGTTTCTGCCCCAGAATTCCGCCCACCAATTCTTCCAGTTCAGGCCGAAATCGATTCTGCACCGCCGCCTCGCAATCCGCGCTGATTTGCTTCACCCGCTTTCTCCTCTGGCTTGCACTCGGTGCATCATCCAAGTCTGCTTCACTCCATCCTAGGGAAGCCGGCAACAATCCCAGATCGATATCCTCAGAAAAACGGGAAATGGCCCCGAACACCTTCGAAAGCGAGGTGCCACCCTTGAAGACACAATCAGCCCCAAGACTCGGCGCGGAAAAAATACGCCCCAGCAGCCAGCATACCCAGAAATCCTTCTCTACGATGTAGGCCGGAAATTTCGCCACAGCGGCAAATTGGTAGATGAATGCCGCCCGCTCTTCTGTCGGCTCGAGAGCAAACGCGCTCATCCTTTCGCCTCCTTTCCGGCGATGAACCGTAGATGCGGGTGCATCCAGACGGGTGCTTTGCTCAAGTCCTCCAGCAGAAGGCGGCGATCTTCAGCTTTCAGCAGTCCCTGCAGGTGTTGGATTCGTTCATGAGTGAGATTCGCCTTCCCTATGTTGCGCAGAGCCGAGAAGACCATGGCGCTCATCCCAGCCGGACTCGTCAACTTGCGCGGCGTCCGATGACGCAGTTCGATGGTCAAGAGGCCCGCCTTGATGATCCGGCTACGGCCCGATGTGAGATAGATCAGCCGTGCAGGCACCTGTTCCGTCATTCTTAGGCGGTTTGCCGCATAGGACTCATGCTCCTGAAACTCCGTTCCATCCCGCCTCGCGATTGCCTCAAGGATTCCTTCGGGGCGCGGATGCAGCACTCCAAGCTTGGCGTGAGTTTTGGGGAAATCATACAGCCCTCGGTCCAATCGACGGATATTTCCCTTCTTAGCCATTCGCAGGAGCGCCATTCCGACGAGGTGCGGCGTGCCGACATCCAAGAAGTCCGAGGGGGTAAAAACCCACCCTTCTCCTTTGCTCTGAATGCGCTGTGATATTTGCTCGCTCTTCGACACGATTTCTTTTCTTAGAATAATGTTAAAAAAACAACATCATTTTTTTAACACATGGGCTGGGGTTTTTGACGAGCGGATCGCCGAGGAGCAAAGGGCGTGTGGCAAAACCAGTCGGGAATTATCTCGGGAACAGGAGTTCATTTATCTGAGATAATCAATTCGGCCGATCTTTTCGGAGGTGGAAACTCGCGCGCTCATGTCTCAAAGTTCTCCGCGAAAGGCTCGGTGAAGGAGTCACCCCACCGGCAATTATCGGTGATGGCTAATGTTCGTAGTCTCAGACTAATAAGCCGCCCCTCTGCTATTGAAAAGTCAGCCCCTCGGGGAGTGGGGTTTTGATGTGGGAGCGGAGGCGGGTGAGGAGGCTGTAGAGGCCGAAGAATGTGCGGTTGAGGTAGATGGTGTCGGCGGAACCTCTTTGTCCTCTCATGCCACGGAGGGTGTTGTTTTTTCTATTTTCTTCGCCGAGGTCGTAGATGGCTTTCATGAATGCGGGGTCGCCAAAGTCGAAGTGGCCTGCGCGGAAGGGCAGGGCGAGGAGTTCGAGGGATTTTTTGCAGAGCTCGATGAGGTGGTTGCGTTGAGCGGATGTGTCCGAGGGCAGGAGGATGTCCATCGACTCCATCGCGGCGGCGAGGCGCGCAGGGTTTGTTTCGAGCGTGGGATCGAGGAAGGCGAATTGTTTGCTGTGGAAATCCGGGTTGATCGTTTTTGTGCAACCGAAGTCGAGCACGCAGAGGTTGTCGCCTTCGATGAGAAAATTTCCCGGATGCGGGTCGGCATGAAAGCGCCGGAGGTTGTGGATTTGATGGGCGTAAAAATCCCAGAGCGCCTGCCCGATGCTGTCGCGGAGGTCCTGCGAGGCCGGGCCGTCGGCAAAGACATCGAAAGGCTCGCCGTCCATCCAATCCATCGTAATCACCCGTCGGCTTGAAAACTCGGGGTGGTATTGCGGGAAGCGGATGTGAGGCAGGTGCGCGCAGGCGGCCGAGAGTTCCATCGCACTGTGGAGTTCTTTTTCGTAATCGGTTTCCTCCAAGAGGCGGGCTTCGACTTCCTTGAAATAGGCGGCGACATCGCGCTCCCGCAGCCCGAGGATTTGAAGAGCGATGGGTTTTACAACGCCGAGGTCGCTGCGGAGGCTTTCGGCCACTCCGGGGTATTGGACTTTCACGGCGAACGCACGCCCACCCAGCGTGGCTCGATGCACTTGGCCGATGGATGCGGCGTGCGCTGCCTGGGGTTCGAAGGTGTCGAAAATGTCTCGCGGATCTTTACCAAATTCCCGCCGAAATGTTCGCACGACGAGTGGGTAGGAGAGCGGAGGCGCGGAATACTGGGCGCGGGCAAATTGCTTGGCGTAGGCGGGCGGCAGGAGGGATTGGTCGATGCTTAGCATCTGGGCCAACTTGAGTGGGCCGCCTTTCAATTCACTGAAGGTGCGGAAGACCTCGCTGGCATTTTGTTCCTGGAGAGTGTCTGGATCCGCCCGCCCTGAGATGGCTTGGCGTCCGTAGTGCTTGAGGTAATTCATCCCGACCCGCGCCCCAGCGCCGGCCAGGGCGGCCATGCGGTCGAGTTTGTGGCTTCGGATGCTCTCCTGCGTGCTCAAGACATTTTCCCCCAAGCCGAGGGTGCGAGGAAGCGGGCCAGATCGAATGCGGAGTCGATCGCTTGGGTTCGTATGACATCAAAGGCAAAGGCGACCGTCTTTTCTATGAAGGCGTCTGTGCGCTCGAAGTGATGGCTTTCATCGCGAAGCAGGAAGGAAATAACAGCGCGGAAGTGAATGTATAAAACAGCGGGGTAGAGTGCTTGCATCGGGCCCCTGTGCGCGATTTCGCCTGTCGATATGCCGTGGGAGATGATGTCCGAGGCGAAGACTTTGAAATGCTCCTCGAAGGCTTTGAGAAACGGCGGCGAGGCCACGGGCGCAAGGTGGTTGAAACGGGTGAGCATGAGCGAGCGCCAGTCCAGCGAGGACTCGGTGAACGCGAAGAGGAAAGTGAGGTAGCGATGGCGGGCTGAAAATTCCTTCCACTCGGCACCACTCTCAAGGCGTGTGGTGAGGCTGGATATCCAATCGCCCCAGATGGCGCTCTCGACGCTTTCGAGGGATGCGAATTCTTGAAAAAAATCCCTCTCGGCGAGGTTGAGGGATTTGCAGAAGGCATGAACGGTGAGCGGCGGTGCGCCATGCTCGCGGAGGTGGTTCGTGTAGGCTTCGACAATGCGGGTTCGGTTTTCCATATTTCAGTAGAAGTCATACGCTGCGAAGCTGAAGAACGATACTTCGCTAATGCGAAAGTTTCGCTCTTGGAAGTGAACGAGGGGTGGTGGAGCCTAGGGGATTCGAACCCCTGACCTCCTCAATGCCATTGAGGCGCTCTACCAACTGAGCTAAGACCCCGTGAACGGGAGAAGCGAGATAGTCGTTGAAACCGACGGCAAGATCAAGCTGGAATCTTCGCAAGAAATGCTGCGCCGATGATGCCGGCGTCATTCTGCATTTTTGCCGGTTGGATGAGGACATCCGTCTTCGCCGTGAGATAGGGGAGAAACTTATCGGCCTTTTTGCTGATGCCCCCGCCGATGATGAAGAGTTCCGGTGAGAAGAGGGTTTCCAAGGTGGCGAGGTATTCACTGACGATTTTCGCCCACTTTTTGAAAGACATGTCCTTCTCCTCGCGAACGCGTTCGGAGCAGCGTTTCTCGGCGTCCTTGCCACGAAGTTGGAGGTGGCCGAGTTCGGCGTTGGGAATCAGCACACCATCATGGAAGATGGCCGATCCAATGCCAGTGCCGAAGGTGAGCATGATGACAACGCCGGTCTTCCCGTGTCCGGCGCCGAAGTGCATCTCGGCAATGCCAGCGGCGTCCGCGTCGTTCACGACAGTGACGGGACCGCCGAGGTGCCTTTTGAAAAGTTTTGCCGCATCGACTTGGAGCCATGAGTGGTCAACATTCGCGGCGGAGTGAATGGTGTTGTTTTTGACAATGCCGGGGAAGGTGACTCCCGCAGGCCCCTTGTAGTTGAAGTGGGTTGCGATCTGGCCCACGACTTCGGCCACGGCGTTGGGAAAAGCAGGCTTCGGGGTGGCGATGCGGAATCTCTCGGCGACGAGTGCGCCAGTTGCGATATTGACCGGCGCGCCTTTGATGCCGGTTCCGCCGATATCGATGCCAAGAATAGTCATGGGAATTTTTAAATCTCTGTTCCGACGATTTTGCGAAGGCGCACCATGCCACGATGGATGCGGGCTTTGACGGTCGAGATGGGTTTGTGAATGCGGTCTGAGATTTCCTGCTGGGACAGGCCGCTGAAATAAAGCATTTCGATGACCTCGCGCTGATCGGGATTCAGTTTCATCACGGCCGTGCGGACGAGTTCATTTTTTTCGGTCGCACGCAGGCTTTGGGCTGGCGTGCGGGTGTCGACCGATTCGGGATTTTCAAGCCGGACTTCATCTTGAAGGCGCAGGCGGCGTTGGAGTGAACGCAGGCGGTCTATCGCCTTGTTGCGCGTCATGGTCACAATCCATGTCACAGGCTTGCCCCTCTCAATGTCATACATGGGGGACTTTTCCCACAGCATGAACAGGACCTCTTGTGTGACATCCTCGGCGTCGGTGTCGTTGTTCAGAACGCGGTGGGCTGTGGAGTAAATGATGCCGATATGGCGTCGCTGGAAGAGGGTAAACGCCTCGGTGTCACCTGTGCCCATGCGTTGGATCAGGTCGACATCGCCGGTTTCCGGAAGAAGGTCGTTCACTATTCAGAAGGCTATGCCGTGGCTTTGGGCATGGCAAACATTTGTCTGCGGTGTTTTTTTACACGCGAAGTAGTGAATGGAGGTATAGAGTCAGGCTTTCGTTTCTGGATTGGGGAGCTGCTTGATCATTTGGTCGAAGTCGGATTCGAAATTGCGGTCCTGCAGGCCCCGGTATTTTTCAAATTCGCTTTCGGCGTGGGCTTGGGCAATTTCGGCGGTAACCTTTCCGGCATCTTGCAGGACCTCGCGGTCGGTGGCTGCGATGAAGCGGTTCAGGCGGGTTTCCCAATCTTGCATTGTCATGGGAATCTGTCGCAGGGCCATGTCTTCGGCCAGGTCGAGGTAGGCGGAGACGAGGCGTTGGAGTTGCGCCATTTCGCCTTCGGTGAGGTAGTTTTTGGCGACCGCGACATCAAACTTCTGGATTTTGCCCCGGGGGGCGTCTTTCCATGTGGTGAGGCCCATGCGGTCTTTTGCGGCATCTGCGCGGGAGAAAATGACCTCGGCCGCCGTCTGACCGTGGATGGCCCAGTGGAGTTTGTTCTGCACGGTGGCGAAGAAGCGTTTCGTGGCGGTGGCGGTGACATCGTAGTCGATGGCGGTGGCGTAAATGTCGGTGATTTTCTGGTAGAATTTGCGCTCGCTGAGCCGGATTTCGCGGATGCGCTGGAGCTGCTCCTCAAAGTATTTTTTGCCGAGTATGGTGCCGTCGTTTTTCAGGCGTTCGTCATCCATCGCAAAGCCTTTGATGGTAAATTGCTCGATGATGCCGGTGGCCCACTTGCGGAATTGCACGGCGCGTTCGGAATTCACTTTGTAACCGACGGCGATGATTGCGGAGAGGTTGTAATGGAGCGTGTCGTAGCTTTTGCCGTCGGCGGCAGTTATCCGAAAAATTTGGATAACTGAATTCTCCTGGAGTTCACGGTCGGCGAAGATTTTTTTGAGGTGGTAGTTGATTGTCCGGACATCCACATCGTAGAGCTGGCCCATCATTTTCTGGGTGAGCCAAACATTTTCATCGGCGTAAACGGTTTCGACGCCGCCGTTGCCGCTGGCCGCCACAAACGAGAGGTATTCTGCTGCCGAGGAACGAACCGTCGATGCGGGGGCGGCGGGCTTGGGCTTTTTTTTGCTCATGGGTTCAAATCAACTTTTGAAGCAGTAGTCAATCCTGCGCGAGCATGGCCCTCAGGCTGGCGAACGATGCGGCGAGGTCCTCCTCGGCTACGGGGCGAGACATGATGTCCTCGTGGGATTCCGAGAGAACGCTGTCGCCTTCGATTTCCTTCAGAAATGGGCTGGGACGGCAGCTCATGGCGGAGCCGAACTTCATGCGGTTCCGGCAATGGGTGATGGTGAGGGATTTCATCGCTCGGGTAATTCCCACATAGAAAAGACGCCGCTCCTCATCGACCGTGCCCTCGGATTTGGAGCGCTCGTGGGGGAGGAGTCCATCCTCCGCGCCGATTAGGAAAACATGGGGAAACTCAAGCCCCTTGGCGGCGTGGAGAGTGATGAGAGTAAGCCCGGTGGCGTCCTCTTTTTTGTCCTCCTCCCGTTCGCGGTTGAGGGAAAGTTCATCGAGAAAATCCTGCACGCTGCCGCGTTTTTTGGATTGGTGGGTGGCCAGGGCGTTGAGGATTTCCTTCGCGCCCGATTCGCGGTTGAGCGCTTCCTCGGGCGTCTTGCAGGAGTTTTTGAGGTCCTCGAAATAGCCGGTCTCGGAGAGGTAGCCATTGACGATGGCGTAGGCGTCCGCGCCTGGCGTGAGAAGGTGGATGCGCGCGGCCGCGAGGTCCTCTGCAAACTTGCGGATTGCCGCAGCAGTCTTGCGTGAAACCTCCTGCTCGAAGGAGATATCAGTGAGCGTTTCAAACAGGCTGCGGTGCGCCTTGGCGCTGTGCTCGAGGGCGAGTTCCACCGTGGTGGCTCCAATGCCGCGCGGCGGCGTGTTGATGATGCGGAGGAGCGAAATGTCATCCTGTGGGTTGACGAGGCAGGTGATGGTGGCGAGGACATCCTTGATTTCGCGCCGGTCGAAGAAACTTTTGCCGCCAACGAGCCGGTAGGGGATTTTCATGCGGCGGAGGTTTTCCTCGAGGAGACGGGATTGCGCATTCATGCGGTAGATCACCGCGAAGTGCTCCCATGGAATTCCATTCGCGTTGCGGATCGCGCCCACTTCGCCCACGACAAATTCAGCCTCCGTTTTGTCATCCGCCACGGCGACGATATGCACGGGATCGCCTCCTGGGACGGAACTCCAGAGGTTTTTCACGCGGCGGCGCGGGTTGTTTTTGATGAGCCGGTTTGCCGTGGTGAGGATGGGATTCGTGCTGCGGTAGTTTTGCTCTAGGCGGATGATCTTGGGATTCGGGAAATGTTTTTCAAACTCGAGGATGTTTGAGACCTCGGCCCCGCGCCACCCGTAGATGCTCTGGTCGTCATCGCCCACCACGCACACATTGGGCGGGTCGCCGGCCGCGAGCAGGGTCACCAAATCGAGTTGCAGGCGGTTGGTGTCCTGGAATTCATCGACCATCATCTGGCTGTAGCGGGCGCGCCATTTGTCCCGGACATCTTGGTGTTCGTTGAGAAGGCGAACGGCTTGCACGAGCAGGTCGTCGAAATCCATCGCATTCAGCGCATGCAGTTCGCGGTTGTAGCGGGCATAGACCGCTCCGATCACGGTCTCGTCGTCTTGCGGAGCTGCCCAGCCGTTGTTCTTGGCTTTGCTGATGAGGTTCTTTGCGAGGCCAGGATCGAGTTTTTCATCCTTGGCAGTGACGCGGTTGATGACTTTTTTGATCAGCCCGAGTTGGTCGCCCTCGTCAAAGATGGTGAAGTTGTTTTTGTAGCCGATTTTCTCGGCATCGCCTCTGAGAATCCTGACGCAGAGGGCGTGGAAGGTGGATGCGGTGATCTCGTCGGCTTGATCCTCGTTGAGCATTCCTCGGATGCGCTCCTTCATCTCGCGGGCTGCCTTGTTTGTGAAGGTGACTGCTAGGATTTTAGAAGCGGGAGTGCCTGTCGACACAAGCCAAGTGATGCGTGCTACAATGGTGCGGGTTTTTCCTGTCCCTGCTCCCGCGAGGATCAGCAGTGGCCCGTTCTCATGGGTGGCTGCGCTCTGCTGTTCGGGGTTGAGGTCATAAAGGCGGAAGCTGGACATTGCGGGACAAAAGTAGCCCGCGAATCTGCCACGCGCCGCCCAACCGCTCAAGGATTGGATTTTTTATGAGATGTTTCGTGCAAGCCGGAAGCCTAGCACGCTCAGGCGGCTGTCCGGGCTGTGGCTGACGTGCAGCCGCGAACGGCCCCTCTCCGTATTATCATTGAGCGCTCCGCTTCGAATCCGGTGGGCTGTCTCCACATTGTCATGGTCCCAGCACCATTCCCAGATATTCGAGGTCATGTTGTAAATGCCCAGTTCGTTGAAGATCGACTCCCGCGCAGTGCGCCAGTAACCGAAATTGCTTTCGTTTCTTGGTGTATCAACCTGCGATGCCATTTCTTGCGGCCTGAGGATTCCTCCTAATGCGGCCCACTCCCATTCTGCCTCGAGGGGGAGTCGGTATCCACGGGAATTTATTTTTCGTTGGATGACCTTTGACCCGCTCGGGCCGAATTCGCCTTTCCGGTAGGTTGCGCCCTCGCAAGAGTAGACTGGCTCGAGGCCCTCGTGTTCGCTCTTGGCGTTGCACCATTTTACGGCGTCATACCAGTTCACATGGGTCACTGGCGTGAAGGATCCATTTGCCTGTCCACCACCGAGATCGTAGCCGTTGCAAATTCCCCACACGCGCACCCACTCCCAGTCATCCTGCAGCACCATGTGCTTGCCGATCAGGAAGGTATCCACCAAGGTGCCTTTCAGTTCAGAATCATCCGACAGCACTCCGCCTCTCACCTCGACCATGGTGTTACTGGTTAAGCCATTAAAGAATATTTTCTGAAAAATTGTAATGAGCCGTTTGCGGTCGCCCAGGCGTGTGACACCAAGCTGGGCCAGATCCTCCTCTTTGAGTTGATCGAGGATATCGTCGCTTATGCCCTCGTCCGCGAATTTCTGGACGAGCCGTTCCAGTCGTGTCGCCTCGAGCGCGGCCTTGAGCCGTAAATTGGATGTTTCCATAAAATGTCAGGGATTGCGTGCGAGGCGGAAGCCGATGACACCGTAGCGGGTCTCCGGGCTTCGGCTTATGCGATAGCG
>JBIKUM010000547.1:0-3023 GCA_044347585.1 Terrimicrobiaceae bacterium | reverse complement strand
ATGACCCGCGCACGGAACAGCTCCTCAAGGGGTTTGAGGCTCACATCGGGCAACACATGAAACAATGGCGCGCATATACTCGAGCAGACATTCGTGGGCGATTCGGCAAAGGTTCTTAAGCAGGGTGCGGTCAAACCGGAAGTACGGGCGCAACATTTTCGGGATGCCAAAGGTGAAATGCCGATGCGGGACGGGGAACAGGATCGTTTCGGTGAGCAGCGTCCCGAAAAGCTGGACCTTTTTCTGGTGGCAGGAGGGGCAGAACCAGCGACCCTTGCAGGAGAAGGCCAGCAGATACTCGTGGCGGCAGTGGTCGCAACGGACGCGGGCAAAGCCGTGCTCCAGGTCGCCGCAATCGAGGAATTTGTTCACAACCGCCGGAATGACGGGGCGCAGAAAGCCGTAGCGGGGCTGGAAGCGCTCCTCGTAGGCCTGCAGGAAGGTGTCAAAATGGCGGCTCAGACATTGCCACAGCGGCGAGGCCCTGGGTTTTCTGGCACGATAGACTTGATCCACCATGCCGCCCAGTGTAAAAGATAGGGTGTGCCATCTAACGGCATACCCCTAAAAAGAAAGTTGAAGAAATGAAGGCAGGGTCGAGGCCGCAGTATTACCGCATCCGGCGCATGCTGCAAATGGTCCGGGAGCGGTCCGGCGGGGATTGTCCGCCCAACAGCTCCGATTTCATGCGGGAGTTCGGCGTTTCCCGGCGCACGGTGGCGCGGGATCTGGACTTTCTGCGTGACGAGGAGCGCGCCCCCCTGCTCTATGACGATGCCCGACACGGGTTCCGGATGACGGACGAAACTTTTGCACTGCCGCCGGTGACGATCAGCCGGCGGGAGGCGTTCAGCTTCGGGCTGGCCCGCAAACTGCTGACCCACTACGAGGGCACGCCCCTGCATCTGGACATGCGCGCAGTCCTGGACAAGATTGCGGAGTCGCTGGAGGGTGACATCACCATCGAGCCGGACTGGCTCAGCGAACATGTCGGCGTCCTGCCCGATGATCATGTGCGGATCGATCCCGGAGTGTGGGCGCAAATGGCCGGCTTCATCGAGCGCCGGGAAACGATCCGGGCCGAGTACCAGACCTTCACCGGGCGCGTCTCAGAGTATGACCTGCACCCCTACCACCTGCTCGCCTACCACGGGAACTGGTACGTGCTGGCGCTGAACACGGCCAAGGCCCAGATGGGGACGTTTGATTCAGTCAATTATTGAAACAATATTGTCGATGAATCACGAATGACGCTACAAATTTGTATTTTGTTTCGCCCTGTATTGGGCAACGTCTGGTGTTCCGTCGAGCCGATCCGTGATTATGATCAAAGTCCCCCTGGCCGGAGCCGTTGCGACCACCAGCGTTCCCGTGCCGCTCCCTTGATACATGGCATGGTTGACGATGCCCGTCACCGCATACGAGCCAACCGCGATCGGGGGCGAGGGACTTCCATTGTAGGTGATCTCGACTGTCAGGCCCGATGGCGTGGTGGCAGCCGAAACCGTCCGGGCTGATCCATTATAGGTTTGATTCAAGTTCTGTAACACGACCGTAGCCTCGGCCTTTGTCACGGTGAGGGTGTTGGTCACATTCGGCGCGGCATTCCAACCGCCATCGCCGCCCTGCGAGGCGACGATGGATACCTGCCCGGCCCCCGTGAACGTGAGGTTCGTGCCTGCGATCGAACCCGGTCCGGAAAAGACCGCGAACGCGACCGGCAGCCCGCTGCCTGCCGTTGCCGCGAGGGCCACGGCATTCGTGGCAAGCTGGCTGCCGATCGGCGGGAAAGCGATGGTCTGGTCAGCCTTGGCGAAAACCGTGATCCACCGCCCCATACGCTCCCACTCCCCCGAATTGTCCTGGACCGTGACGTTGACGTCATAACTGTTGATTCCGGTATATTGGTGCGTCACGTTTGTCAGCGTGGCCCCGTTCGTGAAGGCGCCATCGCCAAACGCCCAATGGTAGTTCGTGATGGTCCCGTTATCTGTGGCGTTCACCGAAAACCTGGCGACCGTGGACGTCGACAGATTCGCGGGAATGTCAACGGCCACTTGAGGCGGATTGGTAAACACCGTGTGCTTATGAGTGTCGTAGGCGACTCGTTGCAGGAACGTGGCGTAATTGTAATTGGTGAAGATGATTTTCGAATTCGAATAATACGGAAACCCCTCGGCAGAAGCATCGAAAAGCTTGGAATACAGAACGCACGCCAGAAAATAGGTGCCGGCCGGACTGGGATGCTCCGAGGCGTCTGCGCTGAGAAGCGGCGGATCCGGATTGCCATATTGCCGATGGGCGCGTTGCATCGCTCGTCCAAACGGCACAACAGCCACATTCGTATATCGCGCGGCAAAATTCGTAAACAACGTCGTCAAAGCCGGTTGGGCAAACGAACCCGCCGTTTCGAGTATATTGCTCCTGGCCGCCCAGTTTTCATAAAGCCAGATCTTGGCGGTGGGATGATTCGACTGGATGGTCGTAATGAACTTATCCGCATAGAACGGGAATTCGTTTGTCCTCCAGTTGAGATTGAACAGGATGCCCTGACCGGCACTGTCTGTGCTCAATTCGTTTATGACATAATAATCGAATTTGTTCGATGCCACCCAGGTCAGCGTCGTCAGTTCCGTGCAATGTTTCTTCAAGGTGGAACCCGCCAAGGCATTCGCATAAGGGGCAATGGCATGATACCCGACTGCGGATATATCATAGAGCTGCAGGGGGTATAAATCGTAGTAGTACGTAAAACTGTTTCCAATGCCCGCGATCGAAAATTCGGGCGTAATAACGGGCCTGACTGGATCCTCCGAAACGGACAGCGCCAACACATCCATGCCAACAAACGTCCCCCTGTTATCGAGCACCCCGCCCGCAATCCCAATTCCGCCCGTCACCGCCTTGCTGGGGGTTGCGTTGGAACCGAGCGCCTCGATGGCCGTATCCGTCACGCCAAAGGAGCAGAATGGAGTCCCGTTGTTCGTCACCGACACGGCGATCGCCAGCTTGTCGCCGAATTG
>JBIKUM010000058.1:0-11637 GCA_044347585.1 Terrimicrobiaceae bacterium | reverse complement strand
AAAGTTGGCGAAGGCATTTCGACTGTGGGACAGAAAATCGAAGGATCGACCAAGCCGTGAGACGCATCCTGACAGCGCGGGGAGCCTTTGCCTCCGCGCTGCTCGCGATGGCTGTCTTTCTGTTTTCCTCCTGCGGGAGTCGCGACAAAAACACCCTGGTCGTGGGGATGGATCTCTCGTATCCACCCTTTGAAACGATTGGCCCCTCTGGAAAACCCGAGGGCGTCAGCGTGGACATTGCCGAGGCTCTCGGAAAGTTTCTCGGCAAGCCGGTGCGTATTGAAAACATTCCCTTCACCGGGTTGATTCCGTCCCTCAAGACCGACAAGATCGATTGCATCATTTCGTCGATGACAGATACGCCCGAACGCCGCGCTTCCATCGCTTTTTCCGATCCCTACCTGTCGACCGGCCTTGCGCTTCTTGTGGCGCGTGACAGCCCGATCCAATCCCAGCAGGATCTCGACCAAGCCGGGAAAACGCTCGCCGTTCGCCAAGGCACGACGGGCGAGGTCTGGGCGCGGGCCAATATCAAAAATGCCACCATCCTCTCATTGGAAAAAGAATCGGCCGCCGTTCTGGAAGTGATCCAAGGCCGTGCGGACGCCTTTCTTTACGATCAGATGAGCATCTGGAAAAATGCCCAGGAGCATTCCTCGAAAACGCGCGCTGTGCTCCAGCCTCTTCAGAAGGAAAATTGGGCGGTTGCGCTGCGACATGAAGACACGCTGCTATGCGAGCAAATCAATGCCTTTTTAAAATCCTTTCGCTCCGCTGGTGGATTTGATGCTCTTGGAGACAAGTATCTTAAAGATCAAAAGGCCGCCTTCAAGGAGCAGGGAATTCCGTTTTACTTTTGATTCGCAGGAGCGTCAGGCTCCTTACAGAGATCAGAGGCGCTCGAGGAGCTTTTGGTGGATGCCGTCGAATCCGCCGTTGCTGAAGACCACGATGATGTCGCCGGACTTCGCCAGCGGTTTAAGGCGCTCGATGATCGAGTCGGCGGTGGGTTCGTAAAAAGCGGGTTTGCCGGAGGCGGCGATGTCCGAAACGACGCGCTCGGGGTTGAGGCGTTCATTCTCGGGCAGTTGGTCGAGGCGGGCGATTTGTGAAATGAAGACGCCGTCGGCCTCGGTGAAGGCTTTTGGCAGATCGTCTTGGAAGACCGCACGGCGCGTGGTGTTGGAGCGAGGCTCGAAGAGTGCCCACAGGCGAACATGCCCGAATTTTTTGCGCAGTCCGGCCAGTGTTTCGCGGATTGCTGTGGGATGGTGTCCGAAATCATCGATGATGGTGATGCCATTCACTGTTCCCCGCACTTCCTGACGGCGGCGTATGCCTTGGAACGAGGCCAAGGCCGCGCGAATCTTGTCGGCAGGAATGCCGTAGTAGTGTGCGGCTGAGGCGGCCATCGCTGCGTTGCGGATGTTGAAATCCCCGGAGAGGGTGATGAAAAAGCTCTCCCCGAAAAGCTCGAAGCTGGAGCCTTCTGGTTTGTGGACGACTTTGCGGATTTGGTTCCCGCAATTTTCCGAGAAGCCGACCTCCACAACCGGTGCCGGACATTTTTGGGCGGCATCGAGGCAGTTTGGATCGTCACCGTTGAGTAGAACCATGCCCTCAGATGGCACAATGTTCAGCATTCGGCGGAAGCTGGTTTTGATCTCGTCGAGGTCGCGGTAGATGTCGGCATGGTCGAACTCGATGTTATTCACGATGACGAGTTCGGGCAGGTAGTGGACGAATTTCGAACGCTTGTCGAAGAAGGCGGTGTCGTATTCGTCGCCTTCGATGATGAAATACTTCGAGTCCCGCAGACATGCGCCCTGGCCGAGATTCGACGGAATGCCACCAATGAGGTAGCCTGGCTCGAGCCCAGCGGATTCAAAAATCCACGCCAGAATCGAGGTGGTCGTCGTTTTGCCATGGGTGCCGGTGACGACCAGATTGTGCCGCCCGCGCAGAACGAAATGCCGCAGCGTCTCGGGCATCGAGAGGTAGAGCAACTTGCGGTTCAGAACGGCTTCCACAGCCGCATTGCCGCGCGACATGGCGTTCCCGATCACGATCAAATCCGCAGATGGGATGTCATCCGGTTGGAAGCCCTTTGTGATGGCGACGCCCTTGGATTCCAGAAAAGTGGACATCGGCGGATAGACATTGTCATCCTGGCCGGTGACTTTGAAGCCCTTGTCTTTCATCGCGGCCGCGACGGATCCCATCGCTGTGCCGCAAATGCCCAGAAAGTGCACATGCTGCGGGGTGTCGTTCATTTTTGAGATGGAGAGTCTGATGTCGAAGAGGGCGTGCGAAAACGCATGAGAAGGACGATTTTTAGAAACATCACTGCGACGCCGCCGAGGATGATCGGCAGCGTCCACCGCTTGGCGCGGGATGGATTAATAAACATCCTTTCTGTAGCGCTTCTCTTTTTTGAGAGCGTCCACATATTCCTTGGCCTGCTCGGTCGTCATGTTGCCATGGCGCTCGGCGATGGTGTGGAGTGCGGCATCGACATCTTTGGCCATGTTCTTGGCATCGCCGCAGACATAGAAATAACCGCCCTTTTGGAGCCAGTCGTAGAGTTCCGCGCCGTGCTCGAGCATGCGGTGCTGAACATAGATTTTTTCGGCCTGGTCGCGTGAGAAGGCCGTGGTGAGTTTCGTCAGAACGCCCGAAGCGTGGGCGGCTTCGAACTCGTCTTGGTAGAGGTAGTCGGTGGATGCCTTTTGATCGCCGAAGAAGACCCAGTTCGGTCCCTTCGCTCCTGTGGCCTTGCGCTCTTGAAGAAAGGCGCGGAAGGGAGCAATGCCTGTGCCTGGGCCCACCATGATCACGGGAGCGTCGGGGTTTTCAGGCACGCGGAAATGTTTCGCCGTATGCACGAAGACAGGGACGGAGCCCGAGTCCACGCGCTCCGCGAGGTAGCTGGAGCAGACGCCTTCGCGGTCGCGCTGGCTGTGCTCGACCTTGTAGCGGACGACAGCGACTGTGAGGTGAACGGATTCGCCAACGGCACGCTGAGATGAGGCGATAGAGTAAAGGCGGGGCTGGAGCTTGCGAAGGACTTTGACGAATTCCTCGGGAGTGAAGCGGGCGGCTGTGAACTCTTGAAGCACATCCAGAACATCACGACCCCATAGAAAATTTTCCAACGCAGCCTTTTCCTCGGGGAGGAAGAGGTTGGCGAGAAAAGCACCCGAGCTGTCTTTTTCGGCGACGGCCAAAAGAAGCTGCTTGGAAGGCTCGGTGAGGATGTAGCTCTTCGTGAGGGCCTCACGCATGGAGGCGGGAGCGCCGTCTGCCGTGGTAACCTGCTCTTCGCCCGAAAATCCCAGTTCCTTGAGGACGAGTTCCACGAGAGCGGGGTTGTTCGATGCAAAGACTCCCAGCGAGTCGCCGACTTCATAGGCGAGTCCCGAGCCTTCGAGCGAGATTTCAAAATGGCGTGTATCCTTGTTCGACCCTTCGCCCGTCAGTTTGCGATTTACAGACAGCTTGGCCGGAAAGGGGTTCTTGCGTGAGTAACCGGATTCCGTTGATGACATAGATTATTGATTAAAGGGATGTGGTGCTATTGGTGCAAGAGTGATTCGGTCTTCGTTCAAGCTCCGTGCACTCCTGCGGCGACTTTGAGTCGGAGGCCGTTGAGGCGAATGAAGCCTGTGGCGTCATCTTGATTGTAAGCCTTCGTGGGATCCGCCTCCATCGTAGCAATGTGCGGGTTGTAGAGACTGAGCGGGCTCTTCACTCCTGCGGCGTGGATGCCGCCTTTGTAAAGTTTCACCCGCACTGTGCCGCTGACATTTTTTTGCGACTCTGTCACGAGCGCCTGAATCGCCTCGCGCTCGGGCGCAAACCAGAAGCCGTTGTAAACGAGAGTCGAGTATTTCGGAATAAGTGAGTCGCGCAGGTGCATGACTTCGCGATCCATCGTGAGCGACTCCATCTGGCGGTGGGCGAAGTGCAGGATCGCTCCACCTGGTGTTTCATAGACGCCGCGGCTCTTCATGCCGACGAAGCGGTTCTCCACCATGTCAACGCGTCCAACGCCATGCTTGCCGCCGAGTTTGTTGAGTTTGTTCATCACTCCGAGCGGATTCAGTTTCTCGCCATTCACCGCGACGCAGTTGCCGCGTTCGAACTCGAGTTCCACATACTCCGCTTGATCTGGAGCGTCCTCCGGAAGGACTGAGAGGGTCGTGAAGTAGTCGCTGTTTTTCACGTCGCCCGCATCATACCACGGATCCTCAAGGATGCCTGCCTCGTAGCTGATGTGCAGAAGATTTCGATCCATCGAATACGGCTTCTTCGCGCTGGCGGCCACAGGCACCCCGTGGGCCTCGGCGTAAGCGATCATTTCCGAGCGGCCGGGGAATTTCTCGCGGAAGCGGGCGTCGCGCCAAGGTGCGATGACCTCGATCTCGGGCGCGAGAGCTGCGGCAGTGAGTTCAAAACGAACCTGGTCGTTGCCCTTGCCGGTGGCTCCATGAGCTACTGCCATGGCCCCTTCGGCGCGGGCAATCTCGACCATGCGCTTTGCGATGAGCGGACGGGCGATGCTGGTTCCCAGAAAATATTGTCCCTCGTAGATGGCACCGGCCTGCAACATCGGGAAAATGAAATCGCGCGCAAACTCCTCCTGAAGGTCGTCCACATAGCACTTCGCGGCTCCGGTTTTGAGGGCCTTCTCCTCGAGTCCATCGAGTTCTTCAGCCTGTCCCACATCAGCGCAGAAGGCGATGATTTCGGCTCCGTAGGTATCTTTGAGCCAGTTTAGAATGACCGAGGTGTCCAAACCTCCGGAGTAAGCAACGACGATTTTTTTCATACGGCCGCGGAGTGTGCTCGAAAGAACCCGCTTTCGCAATCCCAGCGACAGGGAAAATTGGCGCCGCGAAAAAAGGAGGATGGCGGAAGGGGCGGGATTGACTTCGGCCTTTGGCCTTCGCCCTACGGGGCTGCGCTTCGCGCAGTCTGTGCCGCTTCACGGCGCTCGAACTGCGTTCTCATCCCGCGCCCATGGTTTTGAATTCGCTGCGCGAATTTATGGCGGAAGGGGCGGGATTCGAACCCGCGGTAGGTTTCCCTACGTTCGATTTCGAGTCGAGTGCCTTAAACCGGACTCAGCCACCCTTCCGTGTAGCAACCCCAAACGAGTGTTTGCAGGCGCAACAATTTCTTAAATACGCGTGTGAGGATGGTGTCGCAAGAAAAAAGCCGAAGGGAATGATTGCCGGACTTTCAGATTTGGCCACATATTGAGTGCCTCTTACCTCTAACAAAATGGTCACAAAATTTCTCCACACCCGCTATCGCGTCAGCGATCTCGATAAGACAATCAACTTCTACCGCGATGTTCTCGGACTTGAAGAGGTGAGCCGCAAAAAGAGTCCACGGGGATCTGAGTTGGTTTTTTTGAAGGTGCCGGGCAGCGATGCCATGGTGGAGATCTGCAAATATGATGGCAGCGGTCCTGTGGTCGTGGGGCCGGATTTGACGCATCTGGCATTTGGGGTGGCCGATATGGAGGCTTTTGCCAAGCACTCCGCTGCGTTGGGATATCCGCTGAGCGATGGACCCATGACCACCTCCAGTGGCTCGGTGATTGCTTTTGTGGATGCGCCGGAGGGATACGAGATCGAATTGATTCAGCCCGCGCCTTGAGGACGGGGTTTAGTTCGTCTCGATCATTTCGAGGAAGCTGATTTTTCCTGCATCCAGTTTCAGGAGCGGCACGGCTTCCACGCGGGCGAGTTCGGGGTCGGTGGTGATTTCTCCTGTGAGGCCAGGAAAATTCATGGTGGAGGCAAGGGCCTCGCGGAGTTTCGCGGGTTCCGTGGTGTTCGCCCTGCGAATGGAATCCGCCAGCACCACCAAGGCGTCGTAGCCCATGGCGGCCGACGCCGAGGGGAAGTTGCCATTTTTGCGCTCATAGACTTCGAGGAAAAGCTGCACGGCATCCGAGGGGCCATCTGGATTGAATCGTCCCGGGAAATAAGTGTTGTTCCCCGATTCGCCGACCATCAGAGGAAATTCGAGTGAATCCCAATTCGCTGTTCCGAGGAATGGCATGGTGAGCCCGAGTTCGCGGGCTTTGCGCAGAATGGGAGCCGCTTGATCGGCGGGCAGGGGAAGGTAAACAACATCGGGATTCTTCTTTTTAATCGTCTGGAGGTGCTTAGTGAAATCCACCGTGCCTGTGGCGAAAGACTCGCCGGCGATGCGGGCGTCGGGCTTTCTTTTGAATTGTTTTCCGAAGGCGAGTGCGAGGGTTTTGGAGAATTCGTCGGCGGGATCATACAATACAAGGGCTCGCTTGGCGCCGAGTGTTGCGGCGAATTTCGCCATCACGCGTCCGGAGTGGAAATCCGTCTGGCAGAGTCGAAAAATAAACGGCTCCTGCGAAGGAATGCCCGGCATGGTGGAGCCGAGAGCTATGAGCGGTATCTGTATTTCATCTGCCGCCATCGCCGCCTCGGCGCTGCCTGCGGAAAGACCGCCGATCAATGCCACGGCCTTGTCCTCCCGCACGAGATCGCGAACAGCTTTTTCAGCGCGCTCGGGTTCCGACCGTGTGTCGCGCACCACGAGGCGCAGCATGTGGCCGATGACGCCTCCGCCAGCATTGACCTCCTCGGCACCCATGGTGAGGCCGTTCAAAACCTCGTTCGCGCTGCCCTGTCCAAGTCCCTTCAGCGGGAGGAAAACTCCGACATTGATCACCGGCAGCGGCGTGGGCGTTGGGGCGGGAGTGGGCTCGGGGACCGAAGCAGGCTCAGGCGTGGATGTTTTTTTGCATCCCGCGAAAAACAGCATCATCGCACCCAAGAGGGCTATGGAGAAACGGCTCATGCGCTGTCATATAAAAACAAGCCGCCGAGAAGCGCAATACTGCCATTGTGCCGCATCGCGAATCTTGTCGACATGGATTCGGCGCGTTAGCTTGCTCGGCAATGAGGATTATCGTCACCGGGTTGATCGGGCAATACGCGTTCGGAGGGGTTACATGGGATTACATTCAGTATGCGCTGGGCTTTCGCGCTCTGGGGCATGATGTGTGGTATCTCGAGGACACGGGCGCTTGGGCCTATGATCCGGTGAAGATGGAGCCCAGCGCGGATTGTTCGCACAATACCGCCTACCTCGCCCGGGTCATGGAACAGTTCGGCATGGGGGATCGCTGGATTTACCGCAATGTCGCAGATGAAAAATATCACGGCGTCGCAAATGCCGCCGAAGCCGAAAAAATCATCGCCTCGGCGGATGTGCTCGCCAATGTCTCCGGCGCCTGCTGGCTTCGCGATGAAACCTCGCGCATCCCTCTCAAGCTCTTCTTGGATGGCGATCCCATGTTTACCCAGATCGGGTTGGCTGCGGATCCCGCCTCCGAATACGCCAAGCGCGTCGCCTCGCACGAGCGTCACTATTCTTTTGGTTTGAACATTGGCAAGCCGGGCTGCGAGGTGCCGACTGCGGGCTTCCACTGGCGTCCCACCGTTCAGCCGATCGCGCTCGAGTATTGGAAGGAATCCAGCGCTGATGATTCAAAAAACCACATCGCCAGCGGAGCCTGGACCACTGTCATGAACTGGGCCAGCTATGCGCCGAAGGATTACAACGGTCAAAAATATGGGCAGAAGGATATCGAGTTCGAGCGCTTCCTCGACCTGCCCGGCATGACCAAGGAAAAATTCGTCCTCGCCATGGGGCAGGGGGTCGGCAGTAAACGCCCGACTGAGATGCTCGAGTCCAAAGGCTGGCACATCATCGAGCCGGACACCCACTTGCCCGACTACACCACCTACCGCAATTTTTTGTCCTCCTCGAAAGGCGAGTGGAGCATCGCCAAGAATGGCTATGTGCGCTCGCGGAGTGGTTGGTTCAGCTGCCGCAGCGCCTGTTACCTGGCCGCTGGAAAGCCGGTCGTCGTTCAGGATACGGGCTGGAGCGATTACCTGCCATCAGGCGAAGGTGCCATTGCCTTCAACACGCCGCAGGAAGCCGCCAGAGCCCTTGATGAAATTTCTGCCAATTACTCACAGCACTCCGAAGCCGCCCGCGCCTATGCGGAAAAACACTTCGATGCCGCCAAGGTCTGTGCCGAACTCCTCGAATGAAAAAAAACCTCTCCAATAGTGCCCTCATCATCGTCGGTCACGGGTCCACAGTGAATCCCGACTCAAGCGCGCCCTCGCTTGTTCACGCCCGCACCATACGGGAACGCGGCATCTTTGCCGAAGTGGCCGTTTGTTTCTGGAAGGAGGAACCCACTTTTCGCGAAGTCTTGCGCATGGTGGACAGCGACGAGGTTTTCGTCGTGCCGAATTTCATCAGTGAGGGCTATTTCACCCAAACCGTCATTCCCCGCGAACTCGAACTCTCTGGAAAAACCACAAGCGTCGGAGGACGCGTCATTCACTATTGCGAACCCGCAGGCAACCATGAAGCCATGACCGGTCTTCTTATGAAACAGGCCCGGATGGTTGCTCCCGGCGTGCCGACGAAGGAAACAAGCCTCTTCATTGTGGGACACGGAACCGGGCTTAACGAAAATTCCGCCGTGGCGGCCAAGCTCCAGGTCCAAAAAATTTCCGAAACCGGCGAATACGCCGAAGTCCTCTCCGCCTACATGGAAGAGCCGCCCCTCATTTCCGAATGGGACAAACTCGCCTCCCAGCCAAATGTCGTCGTCGTTCCGTTTTTTATCTCGGATGGTCTCCACAGCTACCAAGACATTCCCGTTCTTCTCGGCATAGCCGAGGATATCGGACCGGCGGCAAGCCAGAGTCAGGTTTTTAGAAACAACCCGTATCATCTGCGTGGCAGAAATCTTTTTTACAGCGGCGCGATTGGCACGGATCCAGGTTTTGCGGATGTCATACTCGATCAGGTTGACGCCTTTTCCGAGTAACGGAATTTTCGACGCATATTTTAGTAGCGCAGTGGAAAAGTTGTGCCATTTTGTGCGCGCCTCAAAACCACTATGATTACACAATTCGCCGTCTATTTCATCTTCGGAATCGTCCTGCTTTCAGCAATTGTCATGGGATTCATCTTGTTGAATTTCTTTGGCACCTGGTTGCGTGCCAAACTTGCCGATGCGCCGGTTTCCTTTGCCAAGCTCATCGGAATGCGCCTGCGCCGAGTGCCCATGGGACTAGTGGTGGACAGCCGCATCACCGCAGTCAAAGCGGGTATCAATATCGACACCGACCCGCTTGAAGCCCACTACCTCGCCGGTGGAAATGTCTCCCATGTCGTTCTCGCGCTCATCGCCGCCGACAAAGCCGCGCTGCAACTCGATTTCAACCGCGCCTGCGCCATCGACCTCGCCATTAAAGGCACCAGCAAAACAGTCCTTGAAGCCGTCCGCACGAGCATCAACCCGAAAGTCATCGACTGCCCGAATCCCGCCACCGGCAAAGTCACCATCGACGCCGTGGCCCGCGACGGAATCGGAGTAAAAGTCCGTGCCCGCGTGACCGTTCGCTCCAATCTGAACCGTTTCGTCGGCGGTGCCACCGAAGATACCATCATCGCCCGTGTCGGCGAAGGCATCATCACCTCCATCGGTTCCGCCGTTTCCTATAAAGATGTCCTGGAAAACCCCGACCGCATCTCGAAGACCGTCCTCGCCAAGGGGCTCGACACCGGCACCGCCTTCGAAATCCTTTCCGTGGACATCGCGGATGTCGACATCGGCGACAATATCGGTGCCAAGCTGCAAGCCGAACAGGCCGAGGCCGACAAGGTCGTCGCCCAGGCCAAAGCGGAAATGCGCCGCGCCGCAGCCGTCGCCACCGAGCAGGAAATGAAAGCCCGCACCCAGGAAATGCAGGCCAAGGTCGTTGAAGCCGAGGCCCAAGTTCCAGAGGCCATCTCCGCCGCCTTCCGAAATGGAAACCTCGGAGTCATGGACTACATGCGCTTGAAAAATATCCAGTCCGACACCGCCATGCGCGACTCCATAGCCACGCCGCCTGCATCCACTCCGGCCTGATTCCGCCATGGAACAACTCGTCCTGCTCCTCATTATTGGAGCGATCAGCCTCATCAACTGGCTGATCGAGCAGTCCGGCAAACGCCGTGAGCAGCGCCGCTTCGAGCAAGAGCGCGCCCGCAGGCAGGAAGCGGAGCCCAACCCCTACTTCGAACCCGCTCCATCGCCCGCCCCCGTTCAGGAACTTCCTGAACCCGCTCCCCAGCAGGAGATGCGCAAGTTCCTCGAGGCCTTCGGAATTCCCCTGCCCGAGGAGCCTCCGGCCGCAGTAACCCTTCAAGAAGTAGAAGCCCCGGCGCCGCAAAAAATACCGGAACCCGTGCAACCGATTCCGCGTCCCAAGCGCAAAGTCACCCCGACCAAACCGCACCAACCGGTCGCCATCATCAAATCCCCGGCAACCCTTCGCCAAGCCATCATCTGGCGCGAAATCCTCGGCCCACCGCGATCCCTGCAATCGTATTAAGCGCGTCTTTGTGTGTAAGGTAGGGGCGGCGCGCTCTCCGAGGCGTAGGCTACGAGCCGGAGGCCGTAGCTGACCCATTTGTGCGGCGGAGCCGCCATTGCATCCAGAAAAACGCCACTGGCGCGGCTGAAGAATGGGTCAAGCCGGAGGTCGACGCTCCAAGGGTTTCGCGCTGCCGCGTCCTGGAGTGATCTTCAGTAATTTCCGAAATAGCCCTGCTCTTCTGCCGACGATCTACATACGATTTAAATAAATGCCGCTTACTCAACGGTAGACTCATACCAATAGCTATTAGGTTTCACTAGTGTCCGGTTGAGAGAAGAAATGGGTTAAATTAAAAATTCAAGATGAAGCAATTGCAACCGAAAATAGGTGTGACGCATTTGAAGATCATAGCGTTTGATCGCATTAAAATGCGGAATCTATACGCCCATGAATTCTGGTCGCCATGTTCTTGCTCAAATTTTGGATCTCGTGCATCGAGAAACACTTTCTCGCTTGGTCAGCAAATACAACGCGGAGTCCAAGGTCAGGCACTTTGGAGTTCGGCAGCAGTTGGTTTGCATGGCATTTGCTCAATTAACTTGGCGCAATGGGCTTCGGGATATCGAGGCGTGTTTAAATGCGAAACCCGAAGAGCTTTATCATCTGGGCTTTCGGGAGCCAGTAGCCAAATCGACCTTGGCCGATGCCAACGAAACTCGCGACTGGAGACTCTGGGAGGATTTGGCAAAAAACCTGATCAACCGAGCCAGAAGACTCTATCAAGGAGAGAGTTTGGGATTGGACTTGGACAATACGATTTACGCTCTGGATTCTTCAACAATCGATCTGACGATGTCGGTGTTTCCATGGGCAAAGTTTCGCTCAACAAAAAGCGGGATCAAACTTCACACGCTATTGGATTTAAGGGGTCCAATTCCCACTTGCATCTACATTTCCGACGCCAAACTCAGCGATGTAAACTATTTGGACGCTTTGATTTTTGAGCCTGGAGCCATATACATCATGGACAGAGGGTATGTCGATTGGGCAAGGCTTTATCAAATTGCAAACTCTGGAGCGTTTTTTGTCATTCGGGCCAAGGACAATCTGCGTTTTACCAGATACGAGTCCCACCCTGTAGACAAAGCCACAGGACTGCGAAGCGACCAGATCGGGAAACTCT
>JBIKUM010000609.1:0-3026 GCA_044347585.1 Terrimicrobiaceae bacterium | reverse complement strand
CGCGTTGATCCGGCCGCTCACCGTACCTGCCGTCGTCATTTGCATGATCAGCACGCGCGAAGTTCCTGCTGCAGGAATACCATTCACCGTACCGTTCAGCAGGTACCATGCGCCGCCCGTCACATCGTTTACAAGCACATTCGTACCCGCACCCGGTGAACCCGCAGTGAACTTTGACTGCCAGGGCTGGGCACTGCTCTCAATCGTGGAAGGTGCAGCCTGAGGGGAGACCGCAGCACTGGAAATCCCGATGGTTACCCAGCTGTCCGCAGCCACGCTTGGGAACACAGCTGCAAGAGCGAGATTGACCCCTCCAGCGGTAGAACCTGTAGCGAACTGGTCGTTGTAGAACGAATTCGTCGACGTGTTGATTTGAAGGGGAGCCGTGTTGTTGCCATACACCGACGACAGGAAGTCCGTTGAGTTCAACATGTCGATGTAGAACCGGTACGTCGTTTGGCCAGGAACAAGACCCGTAGCATGCTGCTCAACTGTCAGCGTGTACGTCGGCGTCGGAGTGCCACCACCATTGCCCGCACACGAGCAGTAGTCGCAGGAACCGTTGCTGTCCGTAGCATTTGCATTGTAGTTGCACGCCGTCGAATCCGTGCAACCCGCGATTTCGTTCGCGTTGCACACCCCGTCGTTGTCCGTGTCACCATCTGCAATCGCGCCGTTCGCGCAGAAGTCGCAGCCCGTCGGAACCACGCACGAACCGTTGTTGTCCGTCGCAGCCGGGTTGTAGTTGCAAGCAGAAGCGTTCGTGCAACCCGCGATTTCGTCCGCGTTGCACACCCCATCGTTGTCTGAATCGCCGTCGACCACCGCACCGCCAGAGCACGTGTCACAGCCCGTCGCGAAGACGCACGAGCCAGCGTCCGTAGCCGCAGCGTTGTAGTTGCAGGCACCAGCCGTCTGGCAACCTACGATCTCATTCGCATTGCACACCCCGTCGTTGTCCGTGTCGCCGTCTACGACTGCGCCGCCAGAACAGGTGTCGCAGCCGGTTGCGAAGACACACGAGCCGGCGTCGGTGGCAGCTGCATTGTAGTTGCAAGCACCGACCGTTTGGCAACCCACAATCTCATTCGCGTTGCACACCCCGTCGTTGTCCGTGTCGCCATCGACCACAGCACCGCCAGAGCAGGTGTCGCAGCCGGAAGCAAAGATGCACGAACCGTTGTTGTCCGTGGCAGCTGCATTGTAGTTACAGGCTGAAGCAATGGTGCATCCTGCGATTTCGTTCGCGTTGCACACCCCGTCGTCGTCTGCATCACCATCAGCCACTGCACCTCCTGAGCAGAAGTCACAGCCGGTCGCCACCACACACGAACCGTTGTTGTCCGTGGCAGCGGGGTTGTAGTTGCATGCAGCGGCGTTCGTGCAGCCGGCGATTTCGTTCGCGTTGCACACCCCGTCGTTGTCCGAGTCGCCGTCTACGACTGCGCCACCGGCGCATGAGTCGCAGCCCGTGGCGAAAATGCATGAACCGTTGTCTTCGGTAGCGGATGCATCGAAATTACACGCCGTCGAATTGGTGCATCCTCCCAATTCATTCGCATTGCAAATCCCGTCGTTGTCCGTGTCGCCATCCACAACGGCGCCGCCAGAACACGTGTCGCAACCCGTTGCGAAGTCACAGGTGCCTGCGTCCGTAGCAGCTGCGTTGTAGTTGCAGGCACCGATCGTTTGGCAACCGACGATTTCGTTCGTGTTGCATACCCCATCGTTGTCCGTGTCGCCATCCACTACCGCACCGCCAGAGCATGTATCGCAGCCCGACGCAAAGACACAAGAGCCATTGTTATCGGTTGCAGCGGCGTTGTAGTTGCAGGCGGTAGACACCGTACAGCCCGGAATTTCGTTCGCATTGCACACCCCGTCGTTGTCCGCATCGCCGTCCGCAACCGCGCCGCCTGAGCAGAAGTCGCAGCCCGTAGCAAAGACGCAAGAGCCCGCATCCGTCGCTGCCGGGTTGTAGTTGCACGCACCAGCCGTCTGGCAACCCACCACCTCGTTCGCGTTGCACACCCCGTCGTTGTCCGCGTCGCCATCGGCTACCGCACCGCTCGAGCAGAAGTCACAGCCCGTAGCGAAAACACATGAGCCGTTGTTGTCCGTAGCTGCGGCGTTGTAGTTACATGCCGTGGCTGTCGTGCAACCAGCGATTTCGTTCGCGTTGCACACCCCATCGTTATCTGCGTCGCCATCGACCACCGCTCCGCCTGAACACGTGTCACACCCGGTGGCAAAAACACACGAGCCGTTGTCCGTCGTAGCCGCTGAATTGTAGTTGCACGCAGTCGTGCTCGTGCAACCCGGCACACCCGAGGACATCGAGTTGAACGTACCCGTTCCAGAGAATTCAAAACTGCGCTGGGCTTGGTTTGCACCTACGCCCAAGGGGAAAATCTGCGCGTTGATTCGACCGCTGATGGTTCCCGCCGTCGTGATCTGCATGCAGAGCACTTTGTTCCCTGACCCAGCTGTAGGGATGCCATTCACTGTACCATTCAGCAGATACCATGCACCGCCTGTCAAATCGTTCACCAACACATTCGTACCGGCACCGGCCGCCCCGAAGGTGAACTTCGACTTCCACGGTTGTGCCGCACTTTCAATCGTCGCGGGATCCGCCTGCGGGGAGACTGGCGCGCCTGAAATCCCGATGGTCACCCAACTGTCCGCCGCAAGCGTTGGGAAAAATACAACAAGTGCAGCGTTCACCCCACCGGCAGTGGCACCTGTGTTGAACTGGTCGTTGTAGAACGAGTTCGTGGAGGTGTTGAGGCTCAGGGGAGCAGTGTTGTTCCCGTAAATCGACGACAGGAAGTCTGTCGCGTTTTGCATTTTTATGTATAGCCTGTACGTCGTTTGCCCCGCCAAAGCGCCCGTGGTGTGGGTGGCGTGGGTTTCGACGACCAACTGATACGGTGTCTGGGCCCAGGTGAGGGCCGCAGTACACAGCGATGCAAGAAGGAGCAGGAAACGGCTCATGATTAAGTATGGTTATGGCTCCGTAAATA
>JBIKUM010000342.1:0-3029 GCA_044347585.1 Terrimicrobiaceae bacterium | reverse complement strand
CAACGCCGGGTAAAATCCCGATCTTCTTCTGTCGGGCGGTCGCGCGGATTGATTTAAATTCCACTAAATCGAACTTGTTGTGGTTGGTGATAACACCCAGCCGCACGCACGCTTTTTCCAGAGCTTCAACGTAATTACTGTTATAGTAGTTTTTGTCGCCGCTGTATTCGAACTCCTTGTCTGCTTTTGTATGCAGATGGAAGTCCACGCGGACCCATTCCGCACCTTGCGGGAACTGTTTGTCATTCGTGGATGTCATCTTGCTCATGATTGGTTCAGGTAAAGGGACTGTCTACAGTTCAACCCCCTCCGGGTCTGGGAACAAGTGCTGCATCAGGCCGCGCTTGTGGGTCTTGAGGACTTCGAGCTTTTGGGTTTCGGCGGTGATCAGGGCGTCGAGGCTGCTCAGGCACGTGGCGATGCGTTGTTGTTCTGGAAGCTTGGGAGCGAGAATCCGCACTGAAGAGAACAGACTCTTGTTGATAATGGGGACCGCCTGCCTTCCAGCCAATAATGCGATGCGCTCCGATGCAAACGAGAGGGCAAAGTAAACGAAACCATCCGAATGCTTGGAGCTGGGGACGACTGCGTTGATCTGTTGGTTTGTCGCACAGTCGTGGACGTTTTGAGCCACCTTCCCAATTGTGGAGCCAATGCTCACGAAAAGGACGCTGCCTGCTCTGAGGTGCCGAGTCTCTGCAAAGCCTTCTGCTGTCAAAGTGGTCTTTGTTTGATCGACAAAGCGCATGTCTGAAATGTCCGCAGGCGAGACAAATGGGATGCCGCCACCATAGAAGGCGGGCTGCGCGGTCCTGGGAGTGCTTCCGGTGACCACCTTTCCGAAATCTCCAATAGACTGATATTTCCACTGCCCGGCGTTTTGGAATTCGGGGAAGCGGAGGCGGGGTTGGGTTTCGCCTTCGCGGGGGAAAAGCTGCTGCATCAGCCCTTTTTTATGGGTCTTGAGCGCGTCCACTTTCCGCGCTTGCGCGGCTATCAGCGCGTCCACTGAACTCAGGCACTCGGCGATTTTTTGTTGTTCGGCGGGCTTCGGAACCGGCAGCCGTAGCTCTGAAAACTGTTTGTAGCTGATCATTTTTCCATCACGCAATCCTTCCAGGTTTTTGGTGAGGATTTGGATGAAGCGATCCGTCTTGAGGTAGTGTCTGAAATATTCGTCGCTGCCTTCACCGCGACGACGGAGGATGACATAGGCTGGGCTACAAATTCCATGATATCGGGAATACTCGATGCCGCCCTGGAAAGATCTGAGGCTGATAATGAAATCTCGATCACGGACGACTTTGTAACTCTCAATGCTCTTCTCGGTGACCGAAACATGGTAGTCGATCATGTGACGAGGAATTGCCCCATGTTCTTGAGTTATTGCCAGAACTGGAAGTCCCGGCTCTGGATTTCGGTCATTGATCTGTTCAAATAGCGAGTCACCTGATTCCTGCGTCCACCCCTCCGTCTCCCGAAACTCCGGAAACCGCAGCTTGGGAATTGAGAAGTGAAAATTATGAATTGAGAAAGAAGAGTTCTGGTCCCCTTTCTCACTTCTCACTTCTAAATTCTTACTTTTCTTCTTCATTTCAACTTTTTCAGATTGGTATCCGCCAGCAGGGTGCGCATTTGGGTGATGGCGATTTCGTTCAGTTTGACGAGGCGTTCGGAGGCCTGGAGACCTTGGCGGATGAGGACCGAGTTGAGGCTTTCGAGGTTAGTGAGGACGACGAGCTGTTCCAGCGGGGCCTGGTCGCGGATATTGCCTTCGGCATCGGGATGGGCGTCGCGCCATTGTTTGGCGGTCTGGCCGAAGAGGGCGACGTTGAGGAGATCGGCCTCGCTGGCGTAGGTGAGGCTGGCCTGGGTCTTGGTGACGGTGGCTGGGATGAGGGTTTCTTTGATCGCGTCGGTGTGGATGCGGTAATTGATCTTGGCGAGGGTGCGCTGGAGGTCCCATTCCAGCTTGAGGCGGTCGTTTTCCTCATCTTTGAGGCGCTGGAATTCGACGATGAGGTAGAGCTTGAACTCGGACGAAATCCACGAAGCAAATTCAAATGCGATGTCCCGATGGGCGAAGGTGCCTCCGTAACGACCTGATTTAGAGTTGATGCCTATCGCCTGGGTGCTCTCGATCCACCGCTGGGGGGACAGGACGAAGTAGTTGCTCCCGGCCTCATTTCTAAACCTCTCGAATTCGAGAGGTTTAAAATCCGGGTTGCACAGCTTTTCCCACAATCCCAGAAACTCGATGGTGCTGCGGCTGCGCATCCAGTTGTTGATGACCGCGAACGGCTCTTGGGAATTGCGATACCGTGCGATGTCGGTGAGCGAAATGAAATCCGAAGACTCATGCGTGACAACGGCGATGGCGGTTCCTTGGACGTCAATGATGGTGCGTTTGGCTTTGCTCATGGCTGTGGGCGAAAGGTTGGGATGGTTCTAATTCCATCGAATTCGATGGAATTAGAGTTGGCAAAGCGACCATTTTCCTGGGGTCGGGAAGATGGTTCGTTGGGGGTCTGGACCATTTTGTTGAAGTCAACAAAATGGTCCGAAACCACACGGCATGGAACGCTGGCTCTCATGATTCGTAAGCGCTGAGTCCTGAGATGTCGCGGCCACCGGCGCGTTTGGTGAGGAGGGGGTGCAGGTCGGCCATGAGGGCGAGTTCGGCGTGGGTGCGGGCGCGCCAGCCGAGATCGAGCGGGGCCATGAGGTCGCTGAGGTGCTCGCCATCGAAGATCATGCGGTCGAGGATGCCGTCCACGAAGGTTTGCAGGGCGGCGGTGGCGAGGCCGTGCTTACTGGCGATGGTGGCGAGTTCCTTGGCGTTCTTCTCGGCCTTGAAGCGGGTGTAGCCCTCGCGGATGGCGGTTTCGCTGAGGCCCTCGCCCGCCTTGAGCGTGCCGATGTATTCGGCGATGTCGTCGCGCTCGTTCATGAACTTGGCATCGGCGCTGATGAGGCCGATGAGTTCCTCGCGGGTCATCTTCGATTTGCCCGGGCCTTTCTCCGAGAAG
>JBIKUM010000057.1:0-11666 GCA_044347585.1 Terrimicrobiaceae bacterium | reverse complement strand
TTTCCTGTCGCTTGCCAGTTATTGTGAGTCGGATCGAAGGAAACACAGCGGTCCTTGGTGAAAATCATGCCGGCTATTTCGACCCGAATGATTCAGCCAAACTTGCGGAACTCCTCGCATCTGCGACCACCGATGCAGCCAGTCGAGAGGCCCTCCTGGCAAGGAACGCCGCCATTCCGACATGCCGCGATGCGGCTCGGCAGTTGAAACGCATCTACAGTGAAATCGCATGAAGATCGCGATTTTCACGCCAACATTTCTGCCGAAGTGCTCGGGTGCGGAAAATTTTCATCATAATCTTGCGAGCCAACTTGTCGCGATGGGGCACGAACCGGTCATCGTCCTTCCACGCTCGCTGTATCGGCGTCTTCAAGCGGAGTGCTGGAACCTCCCCTACGCGACAGTTCCTTTTCCGGCGAATGTCTGGAGCTATTTCAAATACTCCGCGCCTTTTGCCTTTTGGCTGAATCGCCGTATTCTTTCCGCTCTTCATCGGAGACACGGCTTCGATGTCTGGCACACGGTGGTTCTCTCGCCGGCTGGTGTTTGTTTTGCAAACTGGCAATCGCACACCGGTATCCCTGGCTTGGTCCGCGCGGTGGGCGATGATGTCCAGGCAGTATCAGGGGTAAAATCCAATCCGCACATGGACGGGCTCATTCGCCACTGGATTCCCCGTGCTAGGTGTCTCGTCTCGCTCTCCCAGGACATGTCGGATCAACTGAAAAAAATCGGCGTGCCTGCCGAAAAAATTGAGATGATCCCGAATGCGGTTGATCAGCGCCGCTTCGCATTGGACTCCGATAAGATGGCCGCGAGGGATGTTCTCCAAATACCGCGAGATGCCTTTCTCTTTCTCTCTGTGGCGCGGAATCATCCGCAAAAAGATTTGCCCACTTTGCTCAAGGCATTCCAGGCGCTTGCCTCTCGTTCTTCACAGGGGGCTGTCCATCTCGCAATCGTTGGTCGGGGCGTTCCCTTGTTGCAGTGGCTTGTCGAGTCTATGGGCCTCAAATCTCAAGTTCATCTTTTGGAACTTGCGCCGGAAGCGTCTCCGGGAGTCCCTCCTAAACTCCCACCCAGTAGGCTTGTGGAGCTTTATCATGCGGGGGATGCATTTGTTCTCTCATCGCAGCTGGAGGGATTTAGTTCGGCACTACTTGAGGCCATGGCGGCGGGGCTGCCCATTATTGCGACTTCGGCGCCAGGCATTGTGGATCAGGTGGAACACGAGCGCGAAGCGCTTCTTTCGCCTTGCGGTGCACCCGAGATGCTGGCCGAGAGCATGAGAAAAGTATCCAGCGACTCCATTCTCAAACACCAACTCGGAGCCAATGCTGCGGAGCGCGCACAGAATTTCTCATGGGAAAATGTGGCTTTGAAATACACAGGCCTCTACGAACGCCTCATAGCCGAGGGCCACGCAAAGAAATAGAGCCCATGCGAAGAATTCTTGTCATTCAAAACAAGCGAATCGGCGATGTCATTCTCACCGCCCCTGTGATCGATGTCCTTCGTTCGACTTTCCCGAAAGCAAATCTATCGGTGGTGATGGACAGCACTTGCCGTGGGGTGGATGCCCTTCTTCCCGGGATAGAGCCGCTGTATTTCTGCAAACGCAGGTTGAATTTCCACTTCTGGCGGCAAATTTTTTTACGTCGTTGGGATTTATGTCTGGAGTTCACAGGAACGGATCGCGGCGTGTTGGTTGCCGGGCTTTCCATGGCCGGGATTCGTGCGACCTATGAGCGGCACGGGGGCTCAGCAGGCCGCCGCATGGCCTTTAACCGATTTATTGAATCCGATGTCAAAAATAGACACACCGTTGACTATCATTTGGATCTCTTGAAAGGCTTGGGAATCCAAACGGAAGGAGCGCGAAGGGGTATTTCCGTAGCGTCGGATAGGGTTCAAGCCATAAGGGAATTCCTCAGCGGCCGAGGAGTCGGGCCCCATTTCGCCGTGATTCATCCCGGTGCGGCGCGTTCTGAAAAAATGTGGGGCGTGGACAATTGGATTCGCACGGCGGAATTTCTGACAGCCACAGCCAATCTGGATGTTGTTCTGACTGGTGGTGGTCATGCAGACGAGTTGAAGCAGATCGGCCATATCCTATCCCGATCATCGGGGCGTATCTTCTCTGTGGCAGGCGAAACCACCTTGGATACTCTTGCCGCCACACTGGCACTGGCTCGGATTTATGTGGGCGTGGATACCGGTGCAGCGCATATGGCCGATGCGCTTGGTATTCCATGCACTGTTCTTTTCGGGTCCACCAACCCGCTTCACTGGGGGCCGCGCGGCGAGCAAGGGAGAGCAGTTGGCGCATCGGGATTTTCCAGTTACCCCCACAATTTTCCTAAATCATCCATGCAGGAGATTCCTGTCGCCAATGTAGAGGCCGCGATCATTTCCGCACTCTCGAAAAGTTGAGGAGATTGACACCTGCCCAGCTATACCGAAAATGACCCGCTCATCCATGAAATCCCTTTCCATCGTGCTGCCTTTTTTCAACGAATCCGGCTCTGTCGAGGATGTCCTGATGGAGGTAAAAAAAGTCCTTCCCGATGCGGAAGTCATTGCGGTGGATGATGGAAGCACGGATGGAACTGGCGCAAAAATTGCCGCATTGAATGGGGTAAGGCTCGTTTCGTTTCCTCGCAATCTTGGGCAAAGCGCGGCTCTTTTTGCGGGTCTCCAAGCGGCCACCGGCGAGATCATTGCGATGATGGATGGAGATGGTCAGAATGATCCGGCCGATATTCCCCGTCTTGTCGCTGCCTTGGAGCATGCAGATGTGGCCTATGGTTTCAGGGCTGTTCGTAGGGATGATTGGAAGCGCCGGTTGGCCTCGCGCTTTGCAAACGCTGTTCGAAGAAAGGCTCTGGGTGATCGTGCCACGGATACTGGTTGCTCTCTGAAGGTCATTAAGCGTGAGCATGTCCAGTTCTTGATTCCTTTTAACGGTCTCCATCGATATCTACCGGCTCTTTTTGAGCGGGTTGGCCTCAAGTTTTCGGAGATTCCAGTTGGCCACCGCCCCAGAAAAACAGGTGTCTCCAAATACACCATCAATGGCCGTGCGCTCCGTGGGCTCATAGATCTGGTCGGAGTGCGTTGGATTATGACACGATTGATTATTTGGCCATTGGAGCTTAAAAAATGAGTTTTTTTTCACTATTGCACACAGAAGTTGTTTCCTTTTTCAATATCCCCCTCGGTCATTTTTGGGGTATCTCGTTGGACTCTGGTAAATTGGTAGGTTATTTAGGAGCTGCGCTTTTTTCTGCCCGTTGGCTTTTGCAGATGGGTGCCTCCAAAATATCCGGCAAGCCCGTGCTCCCACGCCTCTTTTGGTATGTGAGCATCGCTGGAAGCTTTTGCCTTCTCAGCTATTTCACTTTCGGTAAAAATGACTCCGTTGGGATACTTTCAAACCTTTTCCCTATGTCGGTGGCTATTTACAATTTGTATTTGGATTTCAGCCACAGAAAAAATTTGAAATGATTGCAAATCAGAATGCTACTTTGCTGGTGCGCTGGCCCATATTGGTGGCGTTTGTTTTTCTTGGGTTGAGCCTGATCCTGTTTGGGCGCAATTTAGATTTTTATCTCTATGCGCATCCGGATGAACCTAATAAGGCCGCTCAGATCACGAAAAACGAATACAATTTTCACCATCCGATGCTGATGATCCGAACGGCGAGAATCGTTGCCGATTTTTCCGGAAAAGCGGCAGATTTTACATTTGTGATGCTTGCTGGGCGTTGGGCAAGCGTTATTTACGCTTCATTGGCTGTGTTTCTTTTTGTTCTCATCAATGGCCGCCTCCATGGGCCGCTGGTAGCCGTGGCCACGGGGATTTTCCTGATTTCCAACCCGCACCTTTTTGACCTCGCGCATTATTTCAAAGAGGATCCCTGCCTGCTGTTTGGTGTTGCTTTGGCTTTGTTTGCCATGCTTCTTTACTCGGAGAAGCCCAGAGCTTTAGAGGCTGGATTTGTTGGTTTGGCATGTGCGGTGGCACTTTCTGCAAAGTATTCCGCAGGGATAGTCCTCCCATTCGCTGTTTACCTGTTAGTGGCTTATTCTAAAAACAAACCAAGGGATTTGGCGGTTGCAGCGGCATTTTTTTGCGCGGGTGTGTTTTTAATAAATTTCCCAGCCTTTGAAGCACTTGCGAAGGCGTCTGGAAGTTTGGACCGGGAGATCGATTCTCTCACGGGCCAGTCAAAAATTTCCACGCGCAGTGTGCCGCATGGAGTCTATTCGAACATTTACTGGCAATCGGCAACGCCCGTGTTGATTGGACTACTCGGGGTGTATGCGTTCGATGTTTTCAAGAGGAGATTCCAGCTTGCTCCGATGGAGCGTGTGATGATTTTTCTTCCCATCTTGTATGTTGCTGTTCTTTCCTTTCTACCAAAAACTCACCACAGGTATTTTCTTCCAGTCGCTGTGCTGTTGGCGTGTTTGAGTGCTGTTGGCTTGAAGGATATTCTCAAAATCCGCCATGGTTTTATTGTGGTGATGGCTTTGATTTTACTATCCGTGGCGTGGCAAGTGCCGCGTTTATTTGCGGCTGATCGAGGATTTGCCGACGATCATCGAAAGGAACTTTTGGCTTTTATAGAAAAGGAAATCTCCGGCGAATCCAAGATTCTCCAAGACAAACGGGTTGAGGTTACAAAAGCCGGTGTTCGAAATCTCGAAAATCGTCCAATCCAACCTGGCGACACTCTCGAATCGTTGCGTGGAGAGGGGTTTACGCATATCATTGTGAGCAGTAAACACTATGGGCGATTCTTTTTAAAAAGTTCCAAGCCCACGAAGGGGAAAGAAGAGGAGTTTGTGCAGATGAAAAACTTTTACGAGCGGCTGTTCCAAGAAGGCAGGCTTATCAAGGAATGGGAGATTGGAGACAATCTCTACCTTGCACCGCCTTTCAGGGTTTATTCGATTCAGCCGGAAAACAATTTAGCGCCTTAGTCGGAGAGCTTCAGGGCGTTGACGAAGCGTTTCCGAAAGGCCGCCCAAGAATACTCCGCAACTACGGTGTGACGACCATTCTCGCCTATTTCAGCGCAGCGAGAGGAGTTCCCTTGGAGCATCTTTAGCAAACTGGCAACGCCCTGCGCATCGGTTCGTTCAACCAAAAATCCGTTCACGCCTTCCTTCAATGGAAAACCGCAGTCGATGGTTGCGATCGTAGCGAGCCCACAGGCAGCTCCCTCGAGAAGCGATTTGGCCATGCCTTCATTTCGGGACAGGAGAATTTGAGCATGGCATGTCGGGAGAATTTGAGCCAAGTCGGAGCGGAACCCCATCCAGCGAATTTTGGATTCCCGGGTCTCCTCAACCAAGTCGGCGATATCATCGTCGACTTGTCCAATCACCAAAAGTTCGGCATTCTGCAATGAGGCTGTTTTCCAAGCCTCGACGACTTGTCGAATGCCTTTGCGCTCTCCGACGCGGCCGCAGAAGACAAGCCGGAATACATCCGTCCGAGCTTCTGGCGAAGGCCGATAGATGTCGGTATCAACACCGCGGCCGATGACGCAAAGTTTTTCGTTCGGAATGCCGTGCCCTTGGAAGCTCGCGCAGGAATTTTCCGAAGGGAGTAAAATGGCGTTGGCCAATGCGTATTCCTCATTCATCTCCTCTGGTGAAAACGCTGGCCAGCGCGGAGCCGCACCGTCTGTGGTGGATCGACTCCAGTGCATGGAGTCGTGATTCAGATAACAGGAGGCTCCCAATTTTTTGCCGATGCGGAAACTTTGCAGCGCCCGGTCTCTCCAGCTGATAATTTTTGAATACTCTCCGCGCTTGGCGAGGCGTGCGCCCAAGGCCATGAAGAACCGTTTTTGAGCAGGGTAGTAGATGCTGCGTGGCAGCCAAGACAGGGCGTTCGCAGGCGTCCATTTCATTCCGTGGAATGTGACGCCTGGCATCCCGGGGTTTCCTCGACTGACCAGATCGACCTGCAGCCCAAGCTCGCCAAGAGCCTGCAATTGCTGTCGGACCACGGCATCAATCCCGTGTCGGGTGAGTTTTCCTTCGTAAATGTAGAGAACCTTTTCCGGCATGAGGGCGTGCTTCAATCAGGTTGCGAAGGGTTCCATTTATTGCCGCTTTCATGGCCGAAAATTCGGGAGAACCCATTGCCATAGACCCAATCCCTGTTGCTCTTCGCAAGCCACGGCATTAGCAACGAGGCCGCCATCCAATCGGTGCGCGAGAACCAGCGGTAGTCATACATGAGGGCTTCCTTATGCTTCTGGCGGCGCATGGCGTTTCCAATGAAAAGATGGCTTCGCGAACCTGCTATCGTTGCCGGAACTTCGATTGTCTCGGTCTTCAAAAAAGCACCGACTTCCTGGAAAAAATGTGGGAGGCCGAGGCAGAGCTCCTCATAGCCGATACCCAGAAAGGGGATTTGATTCTGAAGAAGGATGCTCCGGATCTTTGCATTTCCCCTGTGCCAGCGTAATCCAGCCTCGAGGCCAATCATCCATCCCGGTCGTGCCACATTTTTTCGGGTTCGTTTGAGATCAACTGAAGAAACAACAGCCGAACGATAATCCCGGCACAAGTGAAGGGCACGCAAATCGATTTCAGAAAAACGGGACAGCTCGGCAATCGGTTCGGCGTGCTTTGAGGAATCCACGGCCCAGGCATCCGAGCCGAACACGCATTGAAAAACGGAGAGCGCGAGTTCGTATCTTTGCCGCTGTTCAGCCCCTCTAACGGAATCAGCTTGGTCTAAAACCTGCGACCAGTATTCGCATTCCAAAACCTTGTTGCCGCAGGAACAAAACTCCTGCGCAGCTTTTTCTGGCTCTTCTGCAAGGATCGTTACCGCGCGGTCGATGCCACCCAAACCAATGATCTCGGGTTGCTGGCCAAGAATCAGGCTGGAAACGGTCGATCCCGAGTGAGGAAGGCTGGCGATATAAAGAAGTTTGTAGCGATTCACGGCGTTTTCTTGAGCCGACTGGCTCCTTGGACGCGGCATGGTCATTCTGGATTCATTGCCTGTCAACCTTCGCGAATCTTGCCGTGAGGCGAGCGGCAAAGTAGGAATCGTCTTCGTGTTTGGTAATCGTGAGAATCACAAGTTTGAAGTATTGAAGGCATTTCCTTCCACGGTGGAGGCCTTCCTGCAGCGGTGGGGCTTCGCTCTTCTGGTTCTTTTCGGGCTTCTCTACTACGGGGCTTATTGCAATACCGGCCTTGTTCTGTCAGGCGAAGGCGGGAGCAATGCGTTGCTGGCTTCAAGAATTCTTGAAGGGTGGCGGCCGATAGTTGACATGTTTGTCGGCTACAATTTGCTGTGGTTTTACCCGATCGCGGGCCTGTTCAAAATCACGGGTCCTCATATGCTCGCGATGCAGATATTTTTCATGTGTCTCAGCCTCATCACTGGCGCACTGGGGTTTCATCTTGTGAAAAAAACCACAGGGCAAGCGTGGCTGGCGCTGCTCGCTGGCGGGCTCATGATCCTTATGCCCGGCGCGATGTTCCGAAACTACATGGGATTCATTGGAACATTGGCGTCCTTCGCTTTGGTTTTTGGTTATGTAGTGCCAGCTAGCACCCATCTTCGACAGTGCCTTTGGATGGCATTTTGCGGTGCGGCTTTGAGTGTTTGCTTTCTGATTCGCATCGAGCCATCTCTGCTGATTGCTGTGATTTGGATCGGGCTTGTGATTCTTTATCCGATTGGAATTCGTGGAGCATTCGTGCGGCGGCTGAAGGTGGTTGTTATAGGCACGGTTTTAGCACTGGTTGCTTTCGCAGCCGTGCACGCCCCCTTTGTTGTCCACGCTCATCAACGGGGTTTTGGCAGGGAATTTTTAAACCAGTATGTGCAGTTTTTTGGGCTTTTTCAGTGGGAGTTGAAGAAGGAGATTCAAAAAGCTCGTGGCGCTGTCCATCTGGAATTTGCTCATCCAGAGGGGAGTGCAACTCTTAAGGCGGGATTACCTCTTCCGGTTGCCACGGTCACAGTTGTTTCGCAGGACAGTGAAAGTGCCGGCCGCGATGGTCGCCGAGGGCGGCCGGACTTAAACGAACTGATCAAGTGGAAGGGGTCGCCGTTTTTCACGCTTTCGATTTTTTTTCCTGTATTGGCATCAGCCGCTTCGGCTCTTGCTGGGACACTGCTCTTTTTGTTCGGCATCGCACGGGGTCACGAGAGGGGGAGATTCTTTGGGTTGCTTCTTCTCACGACGACCGGCACGGCATTAAGCCTTTTTCCGCAGTATTTCTTTTTCCGTCCGGACAGCGTTCATCTGGCCGAGTTCATGGTGCCGTTCTATCCCGCGTTAGCCTGTGCGGCATTTGCAGGATGGTGGGTTTTTCAGAACTTCAAAGCCTCCGTTGGAAGAGTCTGCGGGCTTGTGTTGCCCATACTCTGTGGATTGCAGGTCATTGTGGCCTTTAATTCGCTCTATGGCCGTGAAGGCTCGGGAAGCATCCGCTTGGCACGGGGAAGGACAGCAATGTTCCATGCGCCAGGAGGCATCGACTTCCGCGTCAAGCCCGCTGAATTGAGCGACTGGGAGGGCTTGAGAGACGCTTTGCTCCGCCACTCGCAACCGGGGGATTTCCTGATCACTTACCCTTATGTGCCCCTCTTGAATATCATGGCGCAGCGGCCCTCCTATCAATTCAAACTCTATGTAGACAATGCCACCGAGTCGGCCAATTTTTCAGCGCATGCCATAGCTGATTTTGAAAAAAACAAACCCGCTCTTGTGGTCATCAACAACCGCGATATCAACAAGACAGAAATCTCCCGCTTCAAAAACTGGGCCGCACCTTTTTACCAAAATATTGCAAATCAATATGTATTGGCAGGAACTTACTTTGGACGCATCGAGGTATTTGTGAGGCCGGACAGATGGACATCTACGGAGTCCAAGCCGTAGAGTTCAAGAAACCCGCATACGGATTTGCTTGCGGAGGATGACTCCGAGGGCGGCGAAGAGGGTGAGTGTGGATAGGATGAGGACACTGGTGTTGAACCAGAGGATGCCAAGTTTGAGGCCGAAGTATTCTTTGGTGGGGCCGAAGAAGACGTTCAGGTGGCGGTTTTCGCGGTAGTCGCTTTGTTCCATTTCGGCTTTGGAGACGAGGTCGGTGATTTTTTGGTTCACATAGATTTGCTCGGCGGTGAGGCCGGTGCCGAATTTCGTGAAGCGTGAGGGTTTGAAGGGGGCGCCGTTGATGATGTCGTCGATGCGGCGGAGGGCGGCGCGGAGTTGGCCGGGCGTGGCGGCTTCGAGGCCGGAGAGGAGGGCGAGGGTGTCTTTGAGGTCTTCGAGGCGTTCTTCCTGCTCGGGCGTGGCGTTTCGCTGGCGGGCGAGTTGGTTGATCATCGACTGGATTTTTTCCTGTCGGCTGGTGAGCGGGTTGAGCTTGGACTGCGCGAAGACGAGGGCTTCGTAGGACCAGCGGGTCGGCATGATTTCGCAAATGAGAGGGACCTGTAGATTGCTCTGGGCAGGCATGGCGCTGTCCGGGTGGCGGGTCACCCACTGTTGGATCGCATGGATGAAATCGAGATTGCGGTTCATCTCCTCATACTTGATGAGCGCGCCGCTGAGGATGATCTGAGGAATTAAAATGACGGGAATAATCAAAATCCCAGTCTTGCTTTGGCTGACGAGTGCCGAGATTACGAGTCCTATCGCGGCACCAGTTGCTGCCGTGAGGAACATGGCTGTGAAGACGATCCAAAATCCATCGCGCAGCGAGAGCAGGGCATTTCCGATGAGTGTGAACAAGGCGCACTGGATGATGGCAAAAAAGCCGAGCGTCAGGACTTTTGCCAGAATGTAGTAGCCGAGGTTGACATTGAGATTTCGCTCCCGCATGAGCACGGAGCGGTCGTGTATGATGTCGTCCACGCTGTTTGTGAGTCCCAGGAACATGGCCACGACGAGGGCCAGAAAAAGATAAGTCGGGATGTGGAAAGCGGAGGCGAAGTCATAAACAGAACTCTCGGAATAACGCAGCACCATTCCGGTGAGGAGGGCAAGGAGGGGGGCTTCTAAAACGGTGGTGAGCAGGTTCGCCTTGTTGCGGAGTTTGCTCAGAAAGGCGCGTCGCAGGAGGATGCTGAATTGGCGGAAGTGCTCCTTCGGCCGTAGCCGCTCGCGGCGGCGCGGGTCGGACGGCGGTGTGGCGGCGATTTCTTTCGGCGGTGCTGGTTGCTGGACTTCCTTGAGCAGGCGGTGGGACTCGTATTTGTCGCGCCAGTAGTCAGGCGAGTAGCGCCGTGCAGGCACGAGTTGACCCCGGTTGTTTTCCTCCAGAATTATGTCGCCGCCGAGGTCGCGGAGCGGTGTTTCGAGAACATCAAAAATGAACTCTGGACGGGTCGTTCCGCACGACTCGCATCCGCCTGAAGAGGGAGTCGCCATCTGCCGGCTCTCCGCCTCAGCGAAGTAGCGGAGCGTTTCCTGTGGCGTTCCGAAAAAAACCAACTTGCCGCCGCGGTCGAGGACGAGCGCCTTATGAAACATCTGGAAAATCCGCGAGGTCGGTTGGTGGATTGTCACCAGAACGATCTTGTTGTGCGACATGTCACGGATGATCTCAATGATGTGCTCGGAATCCTTTGAGCTGAGGCCGCTGGTGGGTTCATCGAAAAGGAAGATGTCCGCCGGGCTGACCATATCGAGGCCGATATTTAGCCGCTTGCGTTCGCCGCCGCTGAGGATTTTCTTTTCGGCTGAGCCGACGATGGAAGTGCGGCGCTCGTTGAGGCCGAGTTCGGCGAGTTTGCTGTCGATGCGGCGGAGGCGCTCCCGGCGGCCGAGGTGCGGCGCGCGGATGGCAGCGGCATATTCCAGATTTTCTTCGATGGTCAGATGCTCGTCGAAGGCGTCGTATTGAGGAATGTAGGCCACATATTTTCTGAGGGACTCGTGGTTTTCGTAGAACGAGCGCTTGTTGAAAAGCACGCTGCCTTGGGATGGCTTGAATTGACCCGACAGAGCGCGCAGCAGTGTGCTTTTGCCGCAGCCGCTGGCCCCCATCACGCAGACCATCTCGCCGCGTTCGACCGAAAAGGAGACGCCGTCGATGGCCACTGAGTTGTTGGCAAAGCGGCAAACCAGATCGCGCACATCGAGTGTGCGGACAACATTTTTTTCCTCTTCGATCAGGCGTTCCGAGAAGTTGCAGCGGAGCACCTGGCCGGCATCGACGCGGATCGTGTCACCATCCTCGAGTGGGCAGGAATTCCGCACCGGCACGCCGCGCACAATGATAGGGCGGTCGGCTTGCAGGACCTCCATCTGGCCGACTTTGCGATCGTAGTCGCAGGAGATTTTCAGCAACACATCGCCGCCAGAGCCGGGGGCGAGAAGGATGTCGTCCTCTTCCAGTAGACCGGGATTGTTCGAGACGAGGTATTCGCTTTTGGAGGCCTTGAGAAGGAAGCGTCCGCCGTAGGAGCGGGCTCGCAGACGGAGGTAGTCCAGGTCGAGTTCGCTGTCGTCGTGGAAAATAATTTTGTCTTCCAGCGTGGCGGTGACCTCGCGACCGACATCGAGACGGATGCCATTGAGAACGGCATCCACATTTTTGAGCGCCTTCACGCGCACCCTCAGTCCAAAGGCGACCTGCAGGCACGAGTCGCGCGAGCGGTTTTTT
>JBIKUM010000341.1:0-3036 GCA_044347585.1 Terrimicrobiaceae bacterium | reverse complement strand
AAATCAAACCCTGCGCGCCCGCGCATTCGGCCCCTTTGCGCCTTTTGCCAAAGAGATGGCGAAAGACCCCGCGATGATCCGCTACCTGGACCTGAACTCAAGCAAGGCGGGTCATCCGAATGAAAATTTCGCTCGCGAACTCATGGAATTGTTCACCCTCGGCGAGGGGAATTACAGTGAGGAGGATATTCAAGAGGCGGCCCGCGCCTTCACCGGCTACCGCATCAATCCCGAAACCGGCGCTTTTCATTTCGGCCGAAAAAACCACGACGCCGGAGTGAAAAAAATCTTCGGCAAAACCGGCGCGTTCGATGGCGATGCGACAGTTGATCTGATTGTGTCCCGACCGCAGTGCGCGGAGTTTCTCTCGGCGAAAATTTGGAATTTCTATGTCGGCGAAAAACCCGCTGCTTCATTAAACGAAGTTTTGGCCTCTGAATACCGCGCCTCTGGTCTTCAAACAGGAGACTTTCTCGAAAGAATTTTTCTCAGCCGCGAGTTCTACTCTCCCAAATACCGGCGGCGTCAGATCAAGAGCCCTGTCCAGTGGCTCATCCAGACCTGCAAAGTTCTCGAAAGACCCCTGCCGGATTTCAAGGTGGTCCACAACACACTTGAACAACTCGGCCAGACACTCTTCGCTCCGCCGAATGTGAAGGGATGGGATGGCGGACGCGCTTGGATCAGCTCCTCCACCCTGCTCTTGCGTTACAACCTATCCGGAACGCTCGTGAGGGGAGGGGGTGACGCCGCGCCGGATATCGAAAAAATCCTTCCCGCTGCGGCAACACCGCAGCAGGCGTGCGACCTTCTCGCCTGGCGTCTCTTCCAAGGTCCCATGAACCCCGAGTTGCGCGAAAAGACTTTTCACCATTTGGAGAAAAATGGAAATGCGCCCGCCGCCCGCCGCGATATCGTCCATTTGTTGATGAGCACCCCAGACTTCCAATTGACATGAAACACACCCTCCACACCCGAAGACAATTCCTTCGCACCTCCCTTCTCGGTGGTGCCGTCTCATGGACGATTCCTGCTTTTCTGGAGCGCACATTTTTCACGCTGGACGCCATGGCTGCGGACTCCGCCATTCAGACCGCCACGGGCAAGGACGGCCCGATTCTCATCGTGCTTCAACTTGCGGGAGGCAACGATGGGCTCAACACCCTCGTGCCGTTTGCCGACGATGCCTATTTTCGCGCCCGGCCGACCATTGCGATCCCCGGCGAAAAGACCCTGCGATTGAACGACCATTTCGGATTGAACCCGAAACTAGAGGGGCTCAACTCGCTCTACGACGAGGGACACCTTGGGATAGTTCAAGGCGTGGGCTACCCGAATCCGAACCGCTCGCATTTTCGTTCGACTGAGATTTGGCAAACAGCATCCGAGAGTGAGGTGACGGAAAAGTATGGATGGATGGGCCGCTACTTCGACTCCTGCTGCAAGGGCGAGGACCCAGCCGTTGGCGTGAGTATCGGATCCCAGACTCCTCAGGCTTTTGCCGCGCCAGAACCGCGCGGGATCTCATTCTCCCGGCCGGAGCAATTCCGCTTCGACCTCAAAAGTGCATCCGACCGCAATGCGGCGGACGAGTTTTTCCGCTCGGTGAATGATTTCGAGTCCGGGCAGATGGATGGAGGCAGCATCGGAATGCTCGCCGGACACGCAGATGCAAGCGGTGATACGCTGGATTTTCTCCAACGAACCTCACTCGATGCCGTCATGAGCTCCGACAAGGTGGCCGAGATCATCAAACGCACCCGGCCAGGAGCCTCCTATCCGTCGAACAGGCTTGCGGATTCGCTCAATCTCGTCGCCAGACTCATCGGCGGGGGAATGCCCACGCGGGTTTACTATGTGTCCCAAGGTGGCTACGACACGCACAGCAACCAAGTCGGCGCACATGAAAGGCTCATGGCGGAACTCGACTCCTCGCTTTCCGCTTTTTGCGCGGATTTGAAGGCCCAAGGCAATTTTGATCGGGTCCTTCTGATGAGCTTCAGTGAGTTTGGCCGCCGGGTTCAGGAAAATGCCAGCGGTGGCACAGACCATGGCGCCGCCGCTCCACTTTTCGTTGTTGGCGGAAAAGTGAAGCCAGGCATCTTCGGAGTCGCTCCCAGCCTCACGCAATTGCACGATGGCGACATGATTCATGGCGTCGACTTTCGCAGCGTTTACGCGACCGTTTTGTCGAAATGGCTCAAAGCCCCCGTCGAGCCGGTTCTGAAACGAAACTTCCCGCTGCTGCCCTTTGTTTGAATTGCCGCTCCGAGCGCAGCATTGATGCGGCGGCGTGTTTGCTTTCTACTCGTGCCGATGTCCGCAACGCTGCTCATTGTTGATGACGAAAAAAATACCCGCGACGGTCTCCGCAATGCGCTGGATACCGAGTTCGAGGTCTATGTCGCGCCGGATGCTGATGGTGCCCTGGCCACTCTAGAGAGCGTGCCGGTGGATGTCGTGCTCAGCGACCTGCGCCTCGGCGGGGATGATGGCATGTCTCTCATCGAGCGGATTGTTAAAAAAGCGAACCCGCCGATTTGCATCATGATGACCGCCTACGGTTCCGTGGATACCGCTGTCGAAGCGATGAAGCGTGGTGCTTACGACTTTGTTACGAAGCCGGTGAACATCGACCGGCTCGAAATCCTCATCAAGCGTGCCCTCCGCGAACGCAACACCAGTCGCGAAAACAAGGAACTCCGCTCGAAGGTTCAGAACCAGTTCCGCGTTGATGGCATGATCGGCCGATCTCCCGCGATGGTGGAGGTTTTTGACACCATCAAGCAGGTCGCTCCCTCACGCGCCAATGTGCTCGTGCAAGGCGAGAGCGGCACCGGCAAGGAACTTGCGGCCCATGCCATCCACGAACTCAGTCCCCGGGCGAAAGAGAAATTCGTCGCCGTCCACTGCGCCTCCCTCACGCCCGAGTTGCTCGCGAGCGAGCTTTTCGGCCACGAAAAAGGCGCCTTTACCGGAGCCTTCGAGCGCCGCATCGGGCGATTCGAGCAAGCCAAGGGCGGCACACTTTTTCTC
>JBIKUM010000056.1:0-11696 GCA_044347585.1 Terrimicrobiaceae bacterium | reverse complement strand
TTCATTTCGCCGGAGGATTTCCGCAAGCCCGAGAACCCTGGCTCGAGGACCGATGCCGTGATGATGGCGAGCATGGAACTTCGCAATCCACTCGTCTGCCTGAACCACTGGAGCGAAGGCCCTTGGTGCCCGCTCAATGCGCAAGCCGTCGACCGCTGGCTCGAACCCGGCGCTGAACCGTTGCCATTTCTCCAGATGGCGGAAGATTGGCTAAGGCAGGCGGAGATGACCGGCACGCCGCGCGTTTTTACGATCAATTTGCAGTATTTCTTTGCGGGCCGGTGCTACGACCACAACCGCCGCGCGCTCGAATGGCTGGCTGACCAGCGTGACAGAGGCCGCCTGGAGATCGGCAGCGTGACCACATGGGCGGAGCGGATGCAGTCGGCGGGTGGATTCGTCCGGCAACCGACCTACTGGCGTGGGGAGATGATGGGATCGCATGTCGGTCACCGCCCCGGGAGCTTCCCTGATGTAATCGTGGACGAGAGCCTGGTGCGGCAGGCCGTCTGGAAATACCCGCACGCTGTTCCCCAGCGCTGCTACGACTATGGGAAGACATGGAGCTATCCCGCATTTGAGCCGACCGGGACTGCTCCGGCTTCGGAGCCGTTTGCCGGCATCGAAGTTCAAACAAAGATTCTTTCCACTGAGGGGCTGACGCGGCGGGTGGAAGTAGTCATCACGAATACGGGCGCGAAGCGCATCGCCCCGCTCTCACTCTGGGATCTGTTGGAAAATTGCGCCGGACCCTTTTCGGTCGAATCGCCCGATGGTTGGCTAGCCAGTATCCTCCCGCATCCGGCGGGGACGACTGGAGCGGTGTTGCTCGAGGGAATGGTTCCGGCTGGGGAAACCAAACTGGAATTGACAGTGAGCTTTGGCGAGTCCATGCCCGTCACCCATCGCAAGAGTTGGGGCAGTTTGCTCGAAGCGCAGACCTTCGAGGAGCGGGGGCAACCCTACACCTACCTTGTCACCCAGACGCCGGAGCGATTCGTGGTATCCGTGCGATCGAAGCGCGAGCGCGTCCGGGTCGAGAGCCTGTGCGGGATGGATTACGAAGAGCGTGAGCTGCCCGCCAAAGGGCTGGCGTTGCAGTTCGACGGCACGCGGCTGGCTTGCTGGCATAGATTCCGCGGCGTGCGGGCCGATGAGTTGGAAATCGAAGGCATCGAGGAAGTCGAGGCGCGGCTGCGCCGACAAACAGCGGAGTTGGTAGCGCGCGTTGACCCAGAGGTGAAGCTCCCGGAGCCGGGATATCAGCTTTTCGGAAATATCCGCGACAAAAGCCGGTGGGACCGCGAAGTGGGTAGGCCAGTCGGCGATGCTGAAATGAAGCGCATGAACGAGTGGTTCCGAAACCTGCGTCCTGGCTCGGGTGAAGTCGTGATCGAAGTCCACCCCGGCATCTTCCTGCCACGAGGTTCCATCACAAAAGTGCTGGGGCACGAGTTCGATGTCGAACGGTGTGCCGATGGCTATGGATTCAAAGAGCTCTGCGCCGATTATCCACAGGGCTGGGATTGGGGCGTGGCCGCGTGGGTGCAATGGCGGCATCTCAAGGTCCAGATCGAGGGCCTCCAGGGACGCACGGGAAATCATGTGCTCCACATTCATGCGTTCGACCCCGAGGCTCGTGACATTTCACAGCGGATCCATTTTTTCGATCCCGAGGCCACGGCCATCGCGCCATTGCTCGACGCGCAGCTAGGCGTGCGAAGCGGCTCTGAAATTTGCGTGGTCTCCCATTGGGACCTTCCAAAAGGCCTCGACGGCCGATGGCAGCCAGAGGCACTCTGCTCCGTGCGGATTCCCGAAGAATGTCTCGCTTGGAAGTCCATCGGCGTCTGGATCAGCCCGCTGGAAAAAATGAAACTCCACGACTGGGTCGCCGAGAAAGGCGCGTCCGGTTTATTCAGCCACCTGTGGGTCACAAAAGATGCTGAATGAAAACCAATGAACCGGATTTTCAGGGCTTTTTAGCCGACGCCTCAACTCCGAGGTCTCTCTTTTTTTACAAACACAAAATTCTATTCACACGTTCTTTCACAACATGAAACATAAGCTGCTTCCATTCCGCCAAATCCACCTCGATTACCACACGTCGCCGCACATTCCCGATATTGGGAAACACTTTGATCGCACGCACTGGCAAAAGACGCTTTTGGATGCCAGGGTCAACTCGATCACTCTCTTTTCCAAGTGCCACCACGGCTGGAGCTACCATCCGACAAAAGTCGGGAAAATGCACCCGCATCTGACGTTCGACCTTCTGCGCGCCCAGTATGATGCCTGCAAGGAAATCGGCATCCAGGCTCCGATTTATCTGTCGGCAGGTGTGGATAATCTGGCGAGCTACGAGCATCCCGAGTGGAGGCAAATAACCGATGGTGGAAAATACCAGGGGTGGGCGACGGGTGTCCTGCAGGCGGGATTCCACACGATGGATTTTCTCAGCCCCTACGTGGACTATCTCTGCGAGCAGATCCGCGAAGTCGTGGAGCTGTTTCCCGATTGCGATGGTATTTTTCTGGATATCATCGCGCAGGGGGCAGTTTGCAACCGATGGGGCATGGATTACATGCTGGCAAATGGCCTGGATCCCGAGAGCAAGGAGGATCGCGCGAAGGCGGTCGAAGCTGCATTGGAGAGATACTATCAAATGACGACAGCCGCATCCCTGAGCAAGCGCTCCGACATGCCTGTCCTCCACAACTCGGGCCATATTCAAAGGGGCCGCCGGGATCTTCTCCAATACTTCAGCCACCTTGAGCTGGAATCGTTGCCGACAGGAGGCTGGGGATACGACCACTTTCCGATGTCGGCCAAGTATGCGGGGAATCTGGGGCTGGACTTCCTCGGCATGACCGGAAAATTCCACACGACATGGGGGGAGTTCGGAGGATACAAGCACCCGAATGCCCTGCGCTACGAATGCGCCGCCATGCTGGCATTCAACTCAAAATGCAGCGTCGGTGACCAATTGCATCCGGACGGGAGGCTGGACGAATCGACCTACCGGAATATCGGAACCGCCTACCGGGAGGTGGAATCCAAGGAACCCTGGTGTGTCGGAGCAAAGGCGGTTTCTGATGTTGCGATCCTGTCGAGCGAGGCCGAGAACGGATCCCACGGGCAGAACGGTGCCGACGAGGGCGCAGTCCGCATTTTATTGGAGAGTCATGCGCTATTCGATGTCATCGATCGCGAGGAGAGCTTTGAGCGATACAAGCTCCTCATCCTCCCCGATGATATTCGGATCGACGAGGCACTGAAAATCCGGCTCGATGCCTACATCAAGCAGGGCGGAAAGATTCTCCTCACGGGGGAAAGCGGCTTGTGGAAGGATCGTGCGGAATTCGCTTTCGACATCGGCGCGAGCCATGAAGGCGCCAGCGGGTTTTCACCGGACTTCATCCTTCCTATCTCGGAATTGCGTCCCGATTTCGTAGATTCCCCGGTCGTCATGTATCTGCGCTCGCAGCGGATTCGAGCCACATCCGGGCAGTCACTGGGAGAAATCTACGATCCCTACTTCAACCGGACCTACCAGCATTTTTGCAGCCACCAGCATACTCCTCCGAACACGAAACCCTCCGGATTCGATTGCGGGGTCATCCATGGAAATATCGCCTATCTCGCGCATCCCGTCTTTTCGCTTTATCGAACTTACGGAGCCGTTGCCTACCGCTCTTATGTGGCGAATGTGATCGATAGCCTTCTTGGCCCCGCAGCCACTTTGAAAACCAACCTGCCCTCGACGGCGAGGGTGTCCCTGAACTACCAGGCTGCCGAGCGGCGATACATCCTGCACCTGCTCTACGCCAATACAATCAGCCGGGGAGGATCCATGAACTTAAGCGGCGGGACGGTTTCAGCTTCTGGGCTCACGATTCAGGTCATCGAGGACCTTCTTTCACTGCATGATATTAGCATCACATTGGCCAATCTGCCCCGGATCTCCCGCGTGACCCTCGAACCGCAGGGGCAAGAGGCGGAGTTTATCCAGAAAGAGGGCGCGATCCATCTGCAACTGGACGGATTCACCTGCCACCAAATGATCGTGCTCCAAGAATCCTAAGCCATTTATCTCCATAAAAATAGCATAAAAACTTAGAAATCAAGGCATGCTTCAAGCGAGACACTCTGCTGCCGAGCGTTGCGAGTTTTGATGTAATCGCAAATAACCATCAAAAAAATACTCTTATGTCTAATAAATGCCCGTTCCATCAACCAGTTCCTGAGGGGGGCGACCCCTTCAAGGCGGCTCGCGAATCTACCGGGGTGCTCCACACCGAGTTCCAAGGCCGTGCCGTGCCAATGATTCTCAGCCACGAGGGAGTCGTCGCCACAGCAAAAGATTGGCAACATTTCAGCAGTGACGCCCCTGTGCGCGTCCCGATTCCCTCCGAGGAGGATGTGCGCACCGTGCGACAGTATCCTCTCGAGGTGGATCTTCCCGAGCACCACGACTATCGTAAGACCATAGAGCCGTTCTTCAACCGCCCGAAAGACCCGCAAATGATCGCCGCCGTCGAGGCGTTGGTGGATAGCCTTATCGATGGGGGCCTCGCCAAGCCGGATCTGGAAATCGTGCACGATTTCGCCATTCCCCTGCAATCCCGCGCCTTGGCCATTCTCACAAATGCCCCCGAGGGCGACGCTGACCTCTGGATCAGCTGGGGAACGCACGTGTTCCGTGATAAGGAGGGAAAGTCGAAGGGTTTTTTCCTCGAGCACTATTGCGCCGAACTCCTCGACCGCGCTTTGGAAAATCCGCGCGATGACCTCTTCACCGCTCTCACCCGAATGGAAATCCAAGGCCGCCCGCTCACCCGCGAGGAGCAACTGGGTTATCTGAACATCGTCTTTGCCGGAGGCCGCGACACGATCATTCACACAATCACCGGTGTCATCGGCTTTTTTGGCGAACACCGCGATGCCCTGCTCGGTCTGCGCGAGCGACCCGACCTTTTTAACCTCGCCTCCGAAGAGTTCTTCCGCGTGCTTTCGCCAATCACCCATATCGGCCGCGTGCTACCCGAAGAGACTGAGGTGGGCGGCCGCATTTACGGCGAAAATGAACGGGTTTCCCTATGCTGGGCCTCGGCTAACCGCGATGCCAAGGCATTCCCCGAGCCTGACATGGTCAAGCTCGACCGCAAACCAAATCCCCATATCGCCTTCGGCCGTGGACCCCATGTATGCCTCGGGGCCCTCCACGCCCGCCTGATTACGCGAACCCTCATCCAAAAACTGGTAACCCGCCTCGATGGCATCCAGATTCTATCAGAAAAACGCCATCAAGAGCGCGAACCCGGCTTCGAGCGAATACACGGATACGATTTCCTCAGAGTCCGTTTCGATCCTCTTGGGACGACCCGGTGACTCCCCTTCCTGCGGAGCATGAACAAAAAGGGAGGCAACAGAGTTCCAGGGAACGCCGGATGCTCAGGATTCATCCGGTTTATAAGCGTCAGTTGATTTGAAACTTGTAGGTTCTCACCCACTGTTTGCTCTCGCCTGGGTTTAGGCTGATTTTTACGAATTGTTCAGGGCATACATAGCTGGGGCCCGCATGCACGACCACCCTCGCCGCAGGCATTGACACGGTAGCATGAATCTCCATCCCGGCTTGGGTATTTCGCACGATGACCGAGTCTGATTTCCGCGATTCGTCCTTCGCGGACACAAAGGCGTCCGCCGCTTTCATTTTAGGGCTAATCTCCCCGATAAAATGAAGTTTCCTCCCGTGTTTTTCGATAACCGGCTTAGGGATTTTTACATCAAACTCGCCAGGAAACTCCACCTCATAACCTGGGCCGGTGGCGCGACCATCGAAGTGGAAAAAATTGTGCGCGTATTGTTCAGTGGCGAATGCGCGTGTTCCCGAGTTGGTCAACTTGTAGGTGATTGTAACCACGCTGTCGGCAACCGAGACTTCCGCATCAAGGGCATAGGCATAACCGTTGACTCCCTTGCATGTCTGCCGGAAAATAGCACGGTCCGCCTCCCATTTCACATCCGTTTGGGCTCGCTCTATGACTTCAAATGGCAGCGAGCACGCATAAATCTCCCCTGACTTTTTCAGGACTCCGACCCCGATTTTCATAAACCCGCCGCCATCGGGTGCCTCGGCAAATCCCTGAGGCCCGAATTCTGTCTGGACCAAGTCAAACTCCATGGCTAGGCCGGCATTTTGCTGCATCGGATCATGGTCTGTTGGACAGTAGAGAAACTCTTTCCCGTCCAGAGTCACCTTTAGGACAGTTGCGACCGGAGAAAACCTGACCCCCCTGTAGTAGCACTCCGGATCGAGTGGGTTCATGACATCAACCTGCATCCGGCCCGACACCAGAGTGTAGACGGCATCCTGCCGAGGTTCCGCTCGAACCGGATGAATGCTCAGAAAAATAACACCAAGCCCCATGAGTGAGGATCGCACCAGCGAGGGGAAAGGCGATTTCATCACTTCACAACGGCTGCGGGCAGTTCACGCCGGATTTCATCCACCCGGTATCCATAGCCTGGTCCCCTCAGAGAAGAAATATCGATGCAACCATCCCGCCGCCGATAGATTCCCGGATGAACGGCAACTTCCAGGTTTGATGCTTCAGGATAGAACTGAGGCGCGTTGCTCTCCAGCCCCATAATAGTTCCCGAGTGAGCAGCCAGCAAAGCATGGGGAATCGCGGCCAGCATCGGGTTGGTGAGATCCTGGACCATCAAGGTCATTCCATGCGCCTTCGCCCAGGACATAGAAAGCAACGCGCCTGTCTGGGTTTTGCAGGTTTTCAGCGCGACGCTGCTCCAACCGAGTTTCCGGCCGTGCCGGACCACCCGCCAATCATGGGCGCTTTCATCCATGAAGAGTGGTTTACGAGCCGAAATGGCATGGACATCGAATGCCTGGGCTTCCAGATCGTAGGCAAACGGCTGCTCCACATAGAGAAGCATCCCGTAAATCCGAGGATGTTCCACCAGCAGGCGATCCAAAATCTCGGTCACATAGGGAACATCCGGAGCCGTGCAGTTGTAATCGGCGCAGAGCCATTGCACCCCGGTCTCCGTGCCGATTTGACCGATATCCACCAGCCGCTTGTAGTCCCAGGCAGCATCATGCCCGCATAGTTTCACCTTGAGACAGAATAGCCCGTCGCGGAGAATCCAATCGCGCAGGAGCACCGGATACCCGTCTTGGGGCTCATTTCCTTTCAATTCATCAGGCAACACGACATCCGCCCCGCCCACCGAATGCCAGACAGGCAGACGCGTCTTGATCGGGACCAGAAAATCTGAGGGATATTTGCCAGCAAAGGAAACATCCATGTCCTCCGCAGGCTCCAGATAGCAGGAGAGATCGCTGCTGAGATATTCCGGCCCCAATGTTTCATACACCGGCTTTTCCACCAGCTTTCCGAAAGCGTCATAGAGTGCCAGATCAAATGGCGAACAGCAAACCAACGCGGCAAGCCAGGGAATGTGCTTTTCTGACTCCAGTCCCCGGTTGAAATCATTCAACACCCGGGGCAGTTCAGTCTCCAGAAATGCATGCCCCAGTTCCAAAGGATGTCCGTCCATCGCAAAAGCGTTCCACTCCACCGCCAAGCGCATGGAAAATGATTTCAGCGCCTCTTCGCGTTCCTTGAACGGCAGCGTGCAGGGCCAGACCCACTGCACGTTGAGCGGCGTTTCCCCCCATCCCTCCGCCTCCCTCCCGGCATCATCCCGCACGCGGATGCATGCCCGCGAACAGGTCACTTCGCTCATGGTTTCAGATCCGAACTGGTAAGGGACCCGAGTTTGGACTGGCAGAAAATAAAGGCTAACGTTGTTGATTCTCATAATTTTGTGTTTTTGTCTCGAATAAGTCGAATGTCAAGTCCACCGGCTCGTTGAGGAGTCGCTGTCACGGCGTGGAGGTTTCAGAATTTCGCTTGAGCACCGTCTGAGGCGTCCGCGCGATTGTTAGTTAAATCTTTTATCAAGCCACTTCCACGCCATGCGATCGAACTCGGCAGACCAATCGTGCCCAAGTCCGGGGAGCGGGATGATCTGTTTGTCGGAGGTGCCGAGACGATTAAACACCGCCCATGGGCTGAATGGAGGCGAGACGGGATCGATAAGGCCGGCGTTCATCAAAACAGGGCAATGCACATCCGGCGCAAAGTTCATCGGATCGTAATAGGCGAAACAACGCCCTTCGGGATCATCAACTTGGGGAGGAGCGCCCACGAGGTCCATCCCGTCGAATTTTGGAGCATCTTGAAATTTTGGATCTGACGGATTATCGGATACACCGTTCATTCCATTACACTTGGCCACCCAATGGAGATGGGGAAAATTGGGTGAGTTGACTATGCAGGAGACAATAGCCTTAACACGTTTGTCCAATGCGGCCACGATGATGGAAAGTCGTCCACCCTGGCTGCCGCCTATGGCAGCGATCCTGTCCTGGCGGACATCTGCACGCAAACAAAGCATATCCACTGCCCTGCAGGCCCGGAGGTATACGTTTTTGTAGTAGTATCCTTCGATTGGCTCAAAAATGACGTTCTCGTTGTAGCCGGTAAGCTTCTCGTATTCTTTCTGATCGACATCCTGCCCATGAATCTGGATGTCCAAAGCTATGTAGCCGTGGCGGGCATGCTCCAGAGGCCGTGGCCGCGCTCCAAAGCCGGCCCCCGGAAGGATCAGCATCGCCGGGAAGGGGCCATCGCCTTTGGGTTTCGCCAGCCAGCCGTAAACGCGTCCGCCATCGGGCCCCGCAAAGCTGATCTTACAGGATTCGACTTCCTCGTATTTGTGTCCCGTTGGGTCGTAATCGGGAGGCAGCGCCGCATGTTGAACATTATAGGCATCGATTTCCTTGCTCCGGAATGTTTGCACTTCATCCTCCACACGGACGTCCAGCGGAATCCGCGCGTATTCCGCAATGGCAGTCTCCCAAAATTTCTGAAAATCAACGGGACGTGTGTCCCGGATGGCGAGGGATTCCGGTTTCCATCCAAAAACACAGACTCCGTCGACGGGCTTGCTGGTGCCATTGTCGAGCTTGACTTTGAGATCATAAAAGCCCGGCTGAAGATGGGCGGTCGAAAGTTCGATTTTGAAGCGGTTTGGTGGGAGCGCCTCCGCTTTTCCTTCAAGGAATGGTTTGGCGATCATGTTCCGGTGTAGAGACCAGGTCAGCCCGACGCAACGAACCCCCGCCTGACAGGTGATTTCGATTTTCTGTTCCCCTCCGAAGATCAGGTTCTCCGATTGGTGGCTATAAAAGACCAGTTCCGGTGTTTGGGGCGGCGCGCATTTCTGGCCATATGGCAAGGCTAGGTTTATGTTCATGAATAAATAGGTTTTTTGAATGAGTGCCTACATAATGCCATATTTGTCCCATGCCAGAAGGGCCCCGGCTTGTAGACCAACCTCGTTTCTCCAAAAAATGTCTGGCTGCGTTCCCGTAGAAGACCGATCGCCCAGTCCAGCATCGGCGAGGCAGCCACACATTGGCAGGTTATAGTCCGCGAGGGTTTCACTTTAGGGTTTATATATTTTCAAATTTCAAACACTCGGGATCGTTGAGATAGAAAGAAAACCAGTTGTCCACAGACCCCGGATGGCATTTGACCAGGATGACATTCCTTCCTCTTCTCAGGCTGATCCGCGCGGGAATCGGCTTCCAGCCATTGAACCACGCCCCGTCTTTTTTAAATTGTTCCGGGTCTCTCCCGCTCCTGGTCAATCGGCCGTTCACATAAAGGTTCGCCCACCAGTCGCAGCCGAGCAACACGTCCGCATCACATTCGCAAGAAGACTCGACGACCATTCGCGCGTAGCACACGCCCGGCCGCTTTCCTCCGCAGAGAAGACCGAGATTCACATTCTCTCCGGGCTGCGTATGAGATTGCCATCGAACTTCCGGGCCATTCACGGCCGCATCCAACAGATCGTCATCAAATTCCTTTTCCGGTGGGAAAACGGTTTTCAAGGCATCTCTTAGCAGATCCAAATCCCCTTCGGGTTCAAATTGCGTCGGAAAGGGTCCGCTCGTGCTCCAATACTTAGGCCCGATGGGTTTCCAAACCGGCTGCAGGCGCCACAGATAAAGGCCAAACATGCAGTTGTTGGTGTGAAGTTTCAGTTCGTGACGCCCCTCTCCCAATAATAGACTCCCCATCCGCACAGAGAGCGGATACTGGCCGCATTCAACAGACAGTCTATTCTCGATCAAAGTGTCATCCAGCATGGCGACAATCGGCGTCGCCTTTTCCGCCACGATGCCAAGCTCCAAGTGATAGCGCCCTGTGGTAGGCACATCGAAGGCAAGGCTCTGTCGTTCCGCCATCTGCCATTCGGAAATAGGATTCACGGCGCTTTCGGCAGGGTCATGCCTGCCGGTATCCCTCTCAACCAGAAGGGACGGAGGGCTTTTTTTTGCAGGTGCGCGCGTCAGGGCCAACGCCACGACTTGCGGAGCGCTCAGAGGCGCCGGATCGGGAAATCCATGGAGGATGGCGGTGCCATCGGCCTTTTGCTCGAAACCGAGATCCCGTTCGCTTCCGAATAAACGAACGGAGCGTATTTTGGACTTGATTCCCGCGACCACGGCCGGAAATTGCGGCCATTCGCTCACATGAAAATAGAGGGTCTGATCGTGGCATGTGGCAGCCCCCAGAATATGATTCGCCTCGGTATATGCGGTTCGCTCGGAACCCCGAACTGCCTGCCCGTTGACGCTCATCCACCGGCCAATCGCCTCCATCCTTTCGAGTTGCTCGTCCGGCACGCTTCCAGACCCGCGGAGACCGACATTGAGCAGGAAATTTCCTCCGTATCTGGCACAGAAGATCAGTTGGTTGATGAGATCCGTCGCGCTTTTAAGATTTCGGTCCTCCGGATTCCATCCCCAGAAATCACCGATCGTCTGACAGCACTCCCATAAGCGTCCCCGGGGAGCGGGGGTGAGGTTTTGTTCGGGTGTTGTGACATCCTCCGGCAAACCCGAGCGGTCATTGATAAGGATTTCGGGCTGCAATCGCCGGACCATTCGGTTCAGCTCACGACTCCGCCAAAGCTTTGCCCGAATGCTCTCATCGCCCAGCCCGGGCACAACACATCCGTCATACCACAGGTAATCGATTTTTCCATAGGCGGACATCAACTCCCGCACCTGTTCGTGCGTTTCCGCAACCATCGCTTTCCAACCCTCCGGATCGGTCTCCGGGCCGGAGAAGATCGCCGGCCATTGCCAGCTCATGACCGAATAGTAGATCCCCACCTTTAAATCGGCGCGGCGGCAGGCCTCGACATACTCCCGGACCAGATTCCGCCCGGCGGGTGCCTGAACGGAATTGAAGGCGGTCGTCCGGGTATTCCAAAGGCAGAACCCATCGTGGTGCCGCGCAACAAATACCATATACTTCGCCCCTGCTCGCTTCGCGAGCTGGGCCAGTGCTTCCGCATCGAAGTTGTCCGCTCGAAACTGCTGCGCAAGGCGATTGTATTGCACGGCTGGAATCTTCTCGAAATACATCGCCCATGCTTCCCGGCCGAGAATCGAGTATAACCCATAGTGAACAAACATCCCGAATCGCGCCTCCGTAAACCACGCTGCTTCTGCTTTGGCCCGCTTCTTCGTGACGCGGCCGGGCGTTTCCATCAAATTCAACGCAGACGAGGGGGGGGGCCTATTC
>JBIKUM010000578.1:0-3044 GCA_044347585.1 Terrimicrobiaceae bacterium | reverse complement strand
AAGAAATCGCTTCATCTACCGCGACGGAAGCTGGTAAGACCGGTGCGCAGTGAATTTATTCGGCGGATGGCAGCATGGAAGACTCGCCACCTGCATGTGGCACATCCACCGAAATCGTGCTGCTGGCTTCCTGCAATCGGAGGCGACTGGCCCCTTTGAAGCGTTTCTGATAGTATTGATTTCCCGTAAACGGCTCGATGACAATGCCTTGATTGCAACTGTGCATCATTTCGATTTCGCCTGCATCGTTGCACAGTACGATTGCCACATGGCCGATTCGGCTGCTGTGCGCATCTGAGCCGGCAAAAAACAGCAAGTCACCCGGGACAACCTCGTTCAGACGAATGGGATCCGTGACTTGCGAGATGTTTGCGGAGCCTCGCGGCAAGGAGATTCCATGCTGCCCGAAAATATGCCGCACAAATCCAGAGCAATCGAGCACATTTCCATCGATTACCGATCGGTAGCGTAATCCAAGTAGACTTTTCCCAGAGTCTAAGATTTCAGAAATCCGCGTTTGTTCCTTTGCTTCGCCTGACGTGGAGGTACCGTTGCCACTGTGATTCGGAGCACCCGAGAGCGGCAACACGCCGATGATCGCGAGCACAACACATCCCACGAACAACCGGGCTCCACGTGCGGAAGCTCTCGTGATGAAGGGGAAGGACTGCGCGAATCGCATTTTTTTGGTCTCAACAGCGCCGCGAATTTAGTTCGGGGGATTCCGCACACACTTCAGTATGCTTGCCAAAAAACGTTGTAAACGTGGCTAATAAACTTTTAATCAATACGTTAGAACTAAATCATTGTGTCTGAAATCCAGCACACACACCATGATGCAATCGCAATGCTACTGGTCGTAATGCCATTGACCACATCGTTTGTCATCCATGTGTACCCCTTTTGGAGATGATTACCATGCTCAAATAGTTCGCTTGCATGACCCTCCCGCCGAAATCCTGCTTGGTACTTTTCACCCAAGATGGAGTCAAAAACTGAACCTGCTACACCCGCGAGTGCAATGCACCACGTCCCGAACATGTCTGCATGGGTCAACGCATAAACACCCGCGATTGCCACTGCACCCGCACACGCCGCAAGCATTCCGAATGCCGTAACTCCACCAGAAATTCCCGGATGCACGACCCGCCGTGAAAGGATAAATCTCGGTTGCTTGCGGGAAAGAACGCCTAATTCAGAGGACCACGTATCCGCATTCGCTGCAGCAATCGATGCAAATGCAGCCACCTCTGCGTAGTCGTTCGGAACGACCGCATTCACCGCCACTGCCGCACACGCAGGTCCTAAATTGCAGATCGCCTGCACCCAAGATCGTTTCGCATCCTCAGGGCGCACGTTGTGCAGCTTCCTCTTCTTGTTCGCGCCCACACGCGTGAACACACTCGAGCTAACGAACATGAGCACAACGGCCCCAAACACTGCCACGTGCTGCGTCCAAATGCAGAGCCCCGAAATCACAACAACCGCTCCTAGCGCAGTTTCTGTAATCCTGCCGCGAAACACCAGCACGCACCCGACCGCGACTACACACGCATGCAGCGTGAGCGATTCAATCCAATCAAGTGCTTCCAGGTGTAAGTTGACCATACAAGGTGCTCAAATTCAAGTGGAGTGTTTTCTGAACAAAGGTGACCAATTTCACATGGTCAAGTGACTGCTCGTGCCCCTCTTTCAGGCAGGTGTGCGCGTAATCCATGTACAACCACGAAAGATGCGGGTAACGTGCACACAAGGAGTCCACCAGCGCGAGGTACATCGCGTGAGGCGCGAATGTCGACTCCCTCCAAGGCTCGCTGAAAAAGGTGCGAATGCCCTCCGCACGGTCTTTTGCTGCATCCCTCAGGTCATCGTCGATTTGGACCAAAAAGCTGTACAGCAAATGCTGGCGCAGGGAGTCCGTCAGGTTACTCCGTTTTGAAAACGCATGTATCGCGAACAAACTCAAATGTGACTTGAGTGCTAACAAGGTGGCTCGCTCGCGAATCTCGTCCACTCCGTAGGTCCGAAAAACAAACTTCCTATCCAAGAATTGGGTGCTTTGGAGCGCATACAATAGGGAATACTCCTGAAAAAAGCGATCTGGAGGCAACTCATGTGCTATTCTGGATGCGACGAATTCTAAAAGAGCATTATTTCCTGAATAGTGAGCGGGGTCCCTTAGCATCCGTAAGAGCTCCACATGCAGCGCCTCCCGCTCCGAATCATCGCACTCCCATCGATCAAGTATCCCTTCTGAAATCAAATACGCTACGCCCAAATAGAAGCCAGCTACGTACGCCGTGTGAAGTCGATTCCAGCTATTTCTTCCCTTCAGGAACGGAAGATGAATGTAGCATTGAATACACGTTGCTAATGTCAATTTAACAACTTGAGCAAAATCAGCTTCAGAACCGATCAAATCCGGCTTTAATCTGCGCATTTCGACCAGTCTCGCAACCATATCTTGGCTGTATATGTGGACCAGTTTGCGGTAATTTTTATTTAATTTCTTGTGTGCATAGAATGAAAAGACAGGGAGCACATAGCGCCATGGGATCCGACGGTAGTCAAACGTTACATTGAGAAAGTACTTCCGAACAACGTTTCGAAAGCGCATGGGTTTCTGTCCATACTCCTGCAAGACACTCTTAATCGTGTCCTGATTTTCCGTCCTAAAATCTCCATGTTGTCGAAAAAAATCATCCACGATGTCTCGTGAGAGGCGCAGTATATCCTCAAAATCCGCTGCAAAACCTTCCCTGTATTCTTCCATCTCATTGCGTCGATTTTGCAAATAAAATGAAAAAGAATGTTCTCGCTCCACGTGTTTAATACTTCCAAAGCCTTCACCCCATTCGATATGAAAAATGTCCTTGTCCGCCGCTGAGGACGTTGCGGGCATTGCAAAATCAGGACTTCTGCGTGTGATCCCGGCGGGAATCGAACCCACAACCGACTGCTTAGAAGGCAGTTGCTCTATCCAATTGAGCTACGGGGCGCCATGGTGCTTCGTCCATCGAGGCGCTGCCCTGTTCGCTTCCTGG
>JBIKUM010000055.1:0-11712 GCA_044347585.1 Terrimicrobiaceae bacterium | reverse complement strand
CCTTTGGTTTGCCCAAAATAAGGGAGGCCATTGCTGAGGTCGATTTCCCCTTCATCCGGTTTGTTGATATATGCGCCGTCGGGCACCAGTGGGTAACCATTGTCAAAATCGCCCCAGTCGGATGGTTTTGCCACTCCACTAGGCCAATTGGTTGCAGAAGGCAGCATCGGCATATATCTTTGATTCCCACTTAGAGGTGGCATGATCCCAAGGTAGTTGGTCTCAATATTGACACTAGGCGTGTAGCCACCATTTCTAGGCGTAAAAAATCGGTGGGCCATTCGTGAGTTGGTTGGATTAATCGAAACAACCGAAAAATTCGAAGAACCCCCTGCCGGATTGGCCATGACCATGCGGTAGTCTCCGTGACGGGTATTTAAGGCAAAAACCGAGTCGTTGGTGTAAATCAAGCCGTAGGAAGGAGCGTTAGTTGATATACTGCTCATTCTCCCATTGGTGCCGGACAAACCGGAGGCATTGGTTCCTATCCCCTCTGCATGAAAAGCCCAGGCATTTTGACTGGAGTCGAGGCTCGGGGCACTTACTGTGCCGTTAAATGGAGGAATGGTGATAGTGTTCGTAGCTCCCGATGTGATGATATCCACAAAAATGTTTGTAGAGGAACTGACCGTCATGTTGCTTCCGGTCGTGACTGTGAAGGCCTGGCTTATGGGGTAGTTAGTGCTAGTGCCATTAAATCCATTGACATTCTGCAGTGCGTTGAAGCCGATCAGATTACGAATCGGAGTGGTGTGAAAGAGATACCCACCAGTGCCGTTTTCAAAAAATCTAGCAGACCAGTTATAGTCATAGCTACCCGGCAGACTACTACCTCGATTCCATAGATTCGTCAGGCCTAGTGGTGTGCTATTGACCGAGATCGCATCCAGATTTCTCACCCGCAAGGTAACCCCTCCCAATACTTGATCAGTTCGGACCCCGCCAGACCCGGGGGAGCAGACGCCCAATTCAAAGACTGGGAGGGCCATGACTTTGGTCTGGTTTATAGTAAGCAAAGTGGCGTTGTTAGTGCCGGGCGACGACTGGAGTGACTTGTTTTCCCTCACGTTGCTGATGGTATTGGTAAAATCTGCCGTGGCGGCAAAGATGAGACCAAACTGGTTCAGGGTGTAGAAGCGACCGAAGCCTCGGGTAGTGACACCTCCACTGGCGCGCTCGGCCGGGACAACGATACAACCCAATGAGTAGCTGACATTTCCAACATTCGGATGAGTGTCAGTAAGATTAACGCATCGGATATAGTCGTAAATTTCCGTTTGGATCTGGGCAAGATCGGCGGCACTTCCTTTTGCTACGAACCCCCCGGAGCCCGAAGCTGGAATGGCTGTGGTATTCATCAGGCTATCCAAGTAGCCGAGAAGTTGGGCATTGCGGACGCGACCGATGTCGGTGGTGGCGGAGAGGGCATTCGTGCGGTCGAAGTAATAGTTGTTGGTTGTTCCGCCACTCCCTGGGAGACTCGCACAGAACGCAATGAGGGCGTCATAAGGGGTCCTCACGTTGGTGGCCGCGTTGGCGGATTCCGGCCAGATCGAGATGCGGGGGGTTCCGTAAAGCGTGATCTCAGGAGCGCGGCTCGATGCGGTGATCAGGAACTTGTTGCGCTCAATGCGATCCGTCCAATTGCCCCCCGAGGCTGGAAAATCAGTCCGGTTGTTCGGAGAATTCGTGGAGGAAAAGCGGGCCTCGCCCACGGAAGCAAACAGGCGGTCGGAGTCCATCCTGACAGAATTGGTGTTGGTGGCGATATTGAATCCTGCCGCCATCGCCGCCATACTACCGCCGAATTGGATTCTAGGGGCGAAGGCATAGAGGCTGTCGATGGAATTCGTTGATGTGAGATCGGGAAAAACGGCGCGCAGATCCGTCCGCGCCGGATGCCCAGGGTAACGCTGAAACTCCAACTGCATCGGCTGGTAGTAGGCATTTGAATTGCCGGAGGATTGACCAACAGACGTGGCAAAAACTGGGGTCATCCAGAAAGGCCCCCCTGCGGCGGTGTTGATATTCACCTTGCTGGTCTCGTCATCGGTCCAGTAGGCCACGCGGGCGACGATGGGGTTGGCGGCGCTGGCGCCGGAGATGGTGGCGTTGTTGCCGGTTGCGGAGGTCGGATAAACCATGGTGCCGTCTTTAAGGACATAGAGCCACTGGACGGGCATGGGGACTGAATTGACAATGGTCTCTCCACTCACCGCACCAACGGGAGCACCTGAAACAGTGTAACCCAGCGCGGCAGTGGAGCCAGTCGGATAGGCAATAGGGTAGCGGTATAAGTCAGTGTTTGTGGAATTTGTGGAATTCGGGATCGGTGCGTTCAGGTCTGTGTATTGGGCTGGTGTGGAAAACCAAGTTGTAGGGACAGTTGTGGTGTCGTCTCCAGAGACACGCGGACTATCCCACGAATACAGCTTGTAGGAGATCGCGGCATTTGTGCTGCTGCCGTAGGTGCGGATCATGCCTGGCTGGGAGGCCCAAGTGAGGCGGTTGGCTGGGGTGCCAGCGGCGTTTGTGGTGGTGGCGTCTTTGATTTGTCCCATGACCAAGTTCACGCAAATGTCGGAAAGCTCGGTGAGGCCTTGGGAGTTTTTAAATTGGGAGGCGCTCTGGAGCTCGGTATTGGCCGTCATAAAGAGCGAGATGGCCAGACCCGTTATGAGTAAGAGCAAGGTGAGAGTGACGATGAGGGCCGCGCCGGATTGGGGCTTCGGGCGAAGAGGAGGTGTCAATTGATGGTCCATTTGGCGGAACGGATTGGGATTTCGGAGCGGAAAATACGGTAATTGAGACGCTTGGCAGAAAGCGCGTCAGAGATGGTTTTGAGGTCTGTCTCTAGATTGGCAGGGCTGGTAAAAACCGAGGCGGGATCAAAGCCCAACTCGACGGTTGGCTCGGTCGAGCCGCTTTCAATGCGTTTGGCGGAGGATTCATCCAGCACGACCATGATCACCTGAACAACGGGCGGCAGTTGGTGCATATTGGTTGGTTGCGCACCGCTGCTCCATGTCATGCGGGTATCGTAGCTGAAGTCGGTGGAAAGAGCAGTTCCGGTTGGATTTTCGCGGTCGGAGAGCTGAGGAACGATGGCGAAGGCGACGACATTATCTGCGATGGGAAAGATGTTGGTGGGAGGATTGGCATCCACATTAGTGGTGAACCAGACATTCGTGTAGTAGTTGGTATTCATCACCATGAACTGCTCGGTTGGCTGCAAGAATTGCATCAATCGATAGCGGTGGGGATTATTGGTAACTCCGGCGGGCCGGAGAGAATTCGTGGTGAAACGCACAAAGTAACCGATGCCATTGAGTTGCCCGGAGGAGTAGTCGTTCGTGTTGTTGCTTTCGTAGTCAAATGGCACGGTCATGAAAATCGCACCGCCCCTCTGCCCGGTGACGAGGTTTGTTCCTGTGGTAAAGTGGAGGTCCGAGCGGCGCCCGTAAACAGCCGGAACGAAGGTGAGACTGCCCGAGGGGCGAGTTTGGCGGGCGGAGTTGTAGTAGTCCTGATAGGTATTGAGAGTGGCGGCGGAGATGCTGCGCGTCATGGATTCAAAGGCCGCACGGGAGGAGGCGAAGGCCTTGGTGCGGTCAGTATTGCGCCGCCATGCGTCGCTGGTGGACTGCAGCACGCCGAGCATCAATACGACCATGATGGACAATATCGCCATGGCCACCAACAATTCGAGAATCGTGAACCCGTCCGCGAAAACACGCCACAACGCCAACCGGCGGGCGTGTTTTTTAAAAAACCAAAGCGGATCGCGGGACATCGGAAAGAGTATATTCGCTGTATAGAAGCATTCAATGGAAAAATGGAACGCCCTGCGGGGAGATGGGGCAGAATGATGGATGGCAGAATCATTTTTTGGGGCTGGGGTGCGCGCTGCCGCGCGGGTCCGTTCATATGGGAGGGTCCATCGTCCTCGCATGACCCAAGATTCAGCTGCAAAGCAGCGTCTCGTAATCCCATGGTAGGGATGTCAGGCCCTTGGCGTCCCAAGATTCAGCTGCAAAGCAGCGGAAGGGCATCGATGAGGTTGCCGCGCGCGTCGTGGTGGTAACGGGACGGCTTGGTGGCGGAGCGGTGCAGTCTTGGGTCAAGCCAACCGAAGCCACGGGCGTGGCGTAGGAAGCACATCGCAGATGGCCCGGAGGGCGCAGCGAGCAGGGCGCGAGCAAGGCAAAGGTTGACCCTCCAAGGGGTTGCGCGCTGCGGCGCGACTGAAAACTGAACGCTGAAAACTCTGCCTACTTTTTCATTCTTCTATGACCAACTCCCAGAGCTTGTCGGCGGGATATTCGGGCAAGGCGATCGTGTAGATACCGTCCTTACCTTCGCCTGGGAGCGCGGTGGTTTTGTTGAAGGTGATTTTGGTGGGTGCTTTGTCGAGGCGGATCCGGACGGTGATGTGGCGGGTGGCGCCGAGCGGGGTTCCTGTTTCCGTGGCACCGGAAAGGCGCAGCCCTTCCAAGGTGAAGCGGGTTTTGCAGAAGTGGCCGTTTTTATAGGCATCCGAGCGGCCGTCATCCTCATAGAGGCTGGCTGTGCCGTTGGCGCCGGGATAGACATCGAGAATGAGGTCGGTGATGTGCGTGGCATGGATGTCGCCATCGGGGTTCTGACGGGTGAGGATGGTTCCTGCGGGCACATAGGCTGGGACATCCTTGACGGTGACGGCGCGAGTGATTTCGCGACCGCCTTTGACTTTGGTCGCTGTGTCGAACTCCCACCAGTCGCCCTCGGGGAGGTAGAGCGTGCGGGAATCGCTCAGGTCGAGCACGGGCGCGACGAGCAGGCCGGCCCCGCACCAATACTCGTCGAAACGGTAGGCGGCTGGGTTGTTTGGTTCCTCCAGGAAGAGACCGCGTGTGAGAGGGATTCCCGTTTCGCGGAAATCGTGAGCGGCGGTGTAGAAGTAGGGTAGAAGGCTGTGACGGACGCGGAGCCAGTGACGGCAGGCGCCGCCAAGCTCGGCATCGTATTCGTAGGGCACCCTGCTGCCGCTGCCGGGGCAACTGTGAAAGCGAAGGATCGGGCCGAAGACGCCGAACTGCAGCCAGCGTAGGTAGCGAATGGGGTCAATGATTTCCTTGCCGTCCGGGGTTTTGAAAATCTGGCTGCGTCCAAGCACAAACCCGCCGATATCGTGGCTGATGTGCGAGAGACCGACGCCGGCGGCGCGGATGTTGAATTCGCACTGGAGGCGCAGCACATGCCAGTCGGAAGTGGCATCCCCGGTGAAGAACGCGCCGTAGCGATGGGAGCCGAGTCCGCCATAACGAGCGAGCAGCATGCCGCGCTTGCCGTCGCGCTCGGAGGTTTCGAAGAAGGTCTTGTTCGTCACAAGCTGGCCACTGGTCGTGTTCATCTGGCCGCGCGAGCCGTCGTTCCACCAGTAATCAAGCCCGAGCTTGAGAATCTCGGTATGGCAGACTTCGCGGAATGCGCGGTTTTGCTGTTTGTTGGTGATGTCGACCTTGGCCATCCGGGGGTTTTTGCCGTTGTATTCCCTCACACGGATTTCCACATCGGGGCCCGCCTTGCTCACATAGTCGTCGAAGTGGGAGTCGTCATCGCGGACATCGAGCGGATGGTCGTTGAAGGTCACCTCCAAGCCGTGCTTTTTGCAGAGTGCAAACCAGCGGGCCGGATCGGGAATCAGCTCGGGATTGAAGTCCCAGGTCCCCCACCCCTCGGTATGCCACTCCATGTCCATGACAAGGGTCGAGAGCGGATAGCCGTTCGCCTCAAAGTCGCGCACCATGTCGCTGATCTCCGCCTCGGTGAAAGCGGGCCAGCGAGAGAAGATGACGCCAAAGCTGCGGTGCGTGGGGATAGGAGCAGGACCGGAGAGCAGATGAAAATCACGCAGGGCCTGCTTGTAATCTCGACCATAGGCGAAGAAATACCAGTCTTGGCTGCCGGGACGCTCGCGCTCGACTGGGAAGTCATCGGAGTCCAACACGGCTCCCTCAGTGTCATTGAGCAGGAAGTAGCCTGCCGCAGAGAGGACGCCGGGGCAGAATTTACGGGCGTCCTTATACCAGTTGAAGGAATGCTCCATAAAACGGCCGTCGCTTCGAGGCTGGCGAGTCAGGTCCAGGTAATAGCCTTTCTCAAAATTCTCGGGTGGCGCGGGATGCAGTTCGGTGTAGAGCGGATCGACCTCGCATTGGATCCATGCCGGCCAAGTCGTGCCGCTAATGTCAGGCGACTCCATGGTGGCCGTGTGGACGCCGTCGAGCACCGTGGCGTCGCCGCTGTAGCGGTCGAGACTGCGCAGCGTGCCGCCGAGGTTCTGGTAATCGCGGTCGCCGGGACGCCAAAACTGCGTGATCTTGCCATCGCTCCAGCGGATCTCGAGATTCGTGCGGCTGCAGGCCTTGTCATTTTGCGTCGTGCGGATCTGCAGGAAACCCGTGTTCAGCACGCTCCAGAGCCCATCCTCGGTAACGCTTTGAAAAGCGATCGGCTTCTTTTCTGGATAAGCCACCATGCTGCGGCGGTCCTCGAACATGCCATCTGGAGAATATTCTACGCGGACAAGAGTCGGTGAGAGGCAGGTGAATCGGCGGTTTTTAATGATGATTGAGTTCATAAAAATATAATAAATAAAGTTTTGATTTTATTGAGAAAGAGTTCAGACCCGAAACATCAGGGGCGTTCCATGAATTTCATAAAGCGCAGATAAGCAAGGAAGAGGACGATATTGATACCCAGCGCGATGGCGAAAAACGGGACATAATCCGGCTTTGGAACAAAATGCACATAGTAACCGATCCAAACAAGCAGACCGGCAATCATGCCGCAGATCTGGATGACGCTGAACCAAACGACAGGCTTGAGTAATCCCGATGGTTGGTCCGTGCGCGGAGGCAGGTCGGACTGGAGAAACTTCTCTTCCGGTGGCGTGAACTCGCCCTCTTTCTCCCTGCGTTTCCAAACGCGGTAAACTCGGTAGAAAAAGTAAAAAGACAAAATAGTAAGCGGGGCCTGCCAAAGAAACATGAAGCGATAGGCAAAATCCCCATCCGGGAACACACTCTTCCAAAAATCCATAAATAATCCGGCCAGAACGCCAGAAGCGATCAAAGCCACGGCACGGATTAATGCCATCGCTCCGCTATACTGGCCGTATTTATCTTTGGGAAAGAGGAGCATGAGCAGAGGTGCCTGCGCGGCCTGTCCTGCAGCTCCAGAGAGCGCGGCCGTGATCCCGCCGCTCACAAAAATCCAAAAAAATATGATCGGCTCTGGATTGGGAATGGCGAGCCAAAGCCAACTACCACAAGAAAAGAATGCGCCAAAGGCAAGGCCATAGGCCGCAACCCGCACAGGTTTCCAGCGATCCACGAAGCGCGCCAGAATGAGCAGGCAAATAGGGCCGGTCACTGCGGCCAGAGCACCTTTTTTTCCGATCATATCTAAGCTGAACCCCAAGGATTTAAAGTAAAACACAATGTAAACCCCGCAGGCAAAAGACATCGCCTGAAAAGTCTGCCAAAGAAAAATGTCCCAGTAATAGCGGAGCGTAAAACATTCCCTCACATAGAGCTGGATTTTTTCCTTCCAGGTTGTTTTTTCCGTTACATCCGTTACCGGCGGATATTCCCCTTCCTTGACATTCAACAACATAGCCCCAAACCCGATAGCATATAGCAACGCACCACCCACATAAATCTCGGTCATGTGGCTTTCCGCATACTTGAAAATGAAGAAATTATAGAGGGTGGCCGTTGTGGTGCCGATCACTTTGAAATAGGCGTTAAACTGCGAGAGGTGCGTCTCGGGCACAACATCCCTAAAGAGATACCAAAAAACACTACTTACAAACATGTTAAACAACTCAAACATCGCTGCAAACACCGTCAGAAGGACAATGACCACCTTGGCCTGCTGAATCACGCTGTCCGACATAAACGAAGAGTGCACCCAAGCTCCGATTTGATCACTAAAGCCAATCAAAATCATGCTCAGGGCAACGAACGGCAGTGTAAAAAGCATGAACGGAATCCGCCGACCCCAGCGACTCCGGTGGCGGTCACTTTTGAAGCTCACCCACGGCGTAATCGTGACATTAAAGATGCCCGGCAGAGTCGTGAGAACGATTCCTATAAGCGTGTTCGAGGCCCCGAGATTGCGAAGATGCAACGGCAGAATGCTCGGCACCACAGCCTCCATGAACGTGAAACAAAAATCCCCCCACAGCAGCCAACCAAAAAGGGCGATCAGGCCCCGCTTCGTGTAAACCAACGAACCGCACTTCCAAGTTTTCACTTCCGCACTCATAATAACATCCTCTGAGGTTCAGCAATGCAAGAGACGCTTGGGAAGCGCTTCCAATGGGAGCGGGAGAAGGATTGGGAGAGCATACAGTTTGAGAACAGAGAAACGCCGATATATTGCGATGGTATCAGAAAGACAAGTGTTTTTAAAAAAGAAAAACTTTTTGAATCAGTAAGGAGACATGTGCAAAGGTAGATACATTTTCCTTGATTGATCTCAAAATTTCTATACTGGAATGGTATCGCCGAAAGATTGCAGCTTTATCGAAATCTAAATCCCTCCCAATGCCCGATTCGCCTCGCCATTCCGAAAAAGCAGGACGCAAGCGCTCTCAATCGAGAAGGCAGGCTTTTTCGCTCGTCGAAGTGGTCATCGCAATGGGTATTTTTAGTTTCGCGATCATCGCGACTTTCAGCCTCATCGGCCAGAGTTTCAAATCCTATTCCTCCGCAATCAACGACACCGTCAGCCGGCAGATCATGAACCAACTCGCGGCAAATGCCCAGCAAGCACGGCTTTCCGACCTCACTACCACGCCATCTTACACCTTGAATTTCGACAACGAAGGCAATCCCGTTCCCAACAGCGATACCATGTCTGTCTACACCGCGAATGTGACATTTACAGTGGCAACGACTCCCTTCGGCAGCACGAATCTTTACGCTGTAAACATTAAAGTTTCCCCAAAAAACACCAACGACGCCCAGCAAACCACCCTCATTGTATGCCCACAGAACTGACCCACCAACCGCCTGGGGTCGCCTGTCTGCAAGCACTCCAAATTTCCGCGTATATTTTCGAAACGCACCTCAATCGCGAACGCCTGCACGGACGCACAATCTGTGCCCAGCATTTTTCATTTTTTTCAGGAATACTCGCTTTCAATGAAGCCGCAGTTTGAAGGGACCACCTTCAATCGCCTTCCGGTCCGACTTCATTCTCCTCGTTCGAGTCCCGCCAGTGTTCTTTGGGAAGACTGAGCTCAAAGAGCGGATGAAATTGCGCGCCTTCTTTTCGGAACGGCTCGCCTGGTAGCGGGAGGATCGCATGGAGTTCGGCTTGAAGGCGCTTGAACGCCTTCTTGTCAGCATCGGAGTGTGTTCTGGATGGTTGCCATGCGCCATGGACGGCCATCGTTGCGAGAATCTCAACGTGGCGGCATGTGCCGGTTTTATGCGCTTTGGTGAATATATGAGACTGGCGCTGCTTGCCGTATGCAGCGGTCATCCTGCCGGTAGGATCGAGGGTGATTTTGAGTTTCTGCCAGCGCCAGTCGGCTTGGACATCCAGGATCGGCTCGATGAGATTGCAGGCTGTAGTGGATTTGTGCGATCTGGCGCTGAGCCTCGTTCGGATTGGAATGCTCGCGGAATCAGGTGCGTCGAGGCGTTCGATGACGCTGTCGAGCATGATTCCGCGCTCATGGGCGAGCGCATGTATCGCGGGTGTGATGCGCTTTTGAGAAAGTAAAAACAATACGCTTGCTGGCATGGTGGCCACCTCGTTGAGCGGGCTCATGCAATCAGCGTTTCCGCCTTTTGGAATGTGGAGGAATACGAGACGCGAGGCCAGTTTCCGCGAATGGATGTTGAAGCTCTCCCTCCAGTTCTCCTCCCCATCCTTGCCCCCAAAGAACTCTGCAACCTTCTTGGGTTCTCCCTTTCAAATAAAGCGACCGGACTTGAAGAAATACTATCCACCCCTTGCCATTTCAAAGAGGTGTTCAGCTCTTCAATAGCCTCTCCTTGACCACATCTCCCAGATACTTCTGAACCGTCCGCTTCATGGGACGCGCTCCGAGAGCCTTGGTGATTCCCTTACGAATGAGCATTTCAACGGTTTCGTCATCCACCGTCAGTTCGATTCCCATCTTTCGGTAACGCTCGATCTCTTCCCCAATCACGATCAAGGCAATCTCCCTTTGGGTATCCGGGGTCAGAGGCCTGAAGACGATCTTCTCATCAAATCTCCCGATCAATTCCGGTCGAAAGTGACGGTGCAGCTCCGCAAGAACAGCCCGCTCCAGTGTCGCAAAGGGTAACCGTGTGGGTCTCATCAGCTGGTGTGAGCCGATGTTGCTTGTGCAAACCACATAAAAACCGCTCAGGTCATAGGTGCGGTGATCGGCCAAGGTAATCCGTGCGGCATCGAGCATCTGAAGGAATAAATCCCAGATCAGCCGATGGGCCTTCTCCACTTCGTCGAAGAGCAGAATACCCCGAGTATGGGACTCCAAGACCTTCCCAAGCCGTCCGGGCATCCCGGTCTCATTTCCAAGGAAGAGCTTCACGCTGTCGAGGTGCTGGAACTCCGACATGTCGAAGCGATGGATCGAACCCTCACCAAAAAGATACCATGAGCATTCCAGGGTTAGCTCGGTCTTTCCCACGCCGGTCGGTCCAAGAAACAAAAACGACCCCAGTGGCTTATCCGGAGGCTGAAGCCCAAGCTCCCCGCGCTCCAGAACGGAGCAGACTCTCGGGATGACATGGCCCTGTCCTCGGATCTTTGATGCAAGGTATCCCTCCAGACCGGAGAGTTTTTGTATAAGGGCGGGAGCGGGATTCATGAATGGGATGGTGCTTGAGGTTTTCCACGCCACCATTGGCGCAGGGCATAGTCGGGACGGAGGCTCGTGAACCAGTCTGGGTAATACCCCTCAGGTGTGATGGGAGGTAGGAGGCGCTTCCGAAAGGGTTTCTCGCAGTGGCAAACGATCGCTTTGAAGCGTGGTAGCTTCCTCAGGAGGTAGGGCTCGAACCATGGCTTGATCCGGGTCTGGTAGTTGTAGGACCGCTTCCCGGAGGCCCATCCCCACGATTTTTCCGTGACCTCGTGCTCCCCGATATTCTTCGCCGCAATCACGGCGGAATCATGGTTAGCCACGGTGAAGATCAGTTCGTTACTGAGATTGAGCATCAGGACATCGGCATAGCGCTTGTCCAGGGATCCCAACAGCGAGGTGTATGCCTGTGTGGCCAGAACGATCGTCGCCTTGGCCTCACGAATAACTCCCGCTGCCCGATGATCTGCAAAGGCCGACTCGGCCCCGGTGATGATCTCCTGTCCCTCGTCGGCAAAGAGGATGAGAAGGTTGTCCTTTTTCCGTTCCTCGGCAGGTTTGTCGAACCGGCTGAGGGCGTGGAAATAGTAGGAGAGCTTCAAGATCGTATTGATGTAGAGGCGCTCACTCTGGAACTTCTGCGGCATCGCGAGGCAAACGATCTTCCCCCGGTCGATTTCTCCAACCGAGAAGGTCGGCTCATCTGCACAAAACACCTCGGCGATCTCGGGATTGAGAAAAAACTCCAGGTAGGTGCTGAGAGTGCCCTGAACACCTCCCAGCTGCTCGGGAGGTTGCTCGAGATATGATTGCAGGGATGAGAGTAATTCCCTCGATCG
>JBIKUM010000422.1:0-3048 GCA_044347585.1 Terrimicrobiaceae bacterium | reverse complement strand
GCCAGAGTTGTTCCTTGCCGCGCTGGAATGTCCAGAGCGTCTTGGGTTCCTTGGTGCTGAATTTCACGCCCCCATCGGTTCCGAGGACTTCAATGAACCATGTATTTGTCTCGCTCGGGGCGAGGCGTTTCATTTCGAAGCGGACAGGGACTTCGCTGCCGTCGATTTCCACTTCGGTGTGCAGCATCGCGTTGTCCCAGGTGTCGCAGGTAGCCATGCCGCCTTTGCCATCCGGACGCTCGTGATAGATTTTCTGCAATTGCGCATAGGCGCGCTTGGGATTCCAGCCGAGGCGGAATGGCACATGAACGGCGTGCATGCCGAGGTCGCCCATCACTCCGATCTCGCCGCAAGTTTTGACCTGGCGCTTCCAGTTCGCGGGCTTGGTGGGATCGAGGTCGCTGCTGTGGTGGAATCCCGAGTGGATTTCCAAAACCTTTCCCAACTTGCCTGCGCGGGCGATTTGATAGGCCCGCTGCGCGCCCGGCAGGAAGGGAAATTCCGAACTGCAACGCACAAAACGACCACTGGATTTCGCCGCATCCGCAATCGCGCGGGCGGCTTTCAGGTCGATGCCAAACGGCTTCTCGGCGAACAGATCTTTTCCGGCCTTGAGCACATCGAGATAAATCGTCTCGTGCATGTTGTGCGGCACGGCGACATAGACGACATCGACATCTGGGCTGGCCAGTAGCTCGTGATAGTCGGCGGTGAGAAGCTTCACCGAAGGAATCCGGCGGAACCACTCGCTTTGTTTCTCCGCCAGGTCGCAGACGGCGGTGAGTTCCGCTTGGACAGGAAAATTCTCCAAAACAAACCAGCGTGAGAGCGCGCTGGCGACCTCGCGGCCCATGAGACCGCCGCCAATAATTCCAATGCGAGTCGTATGGCTCATTTTTACTTAAGAAACTTTGCGGCTTCGGTTGCTGTTGCTCCGTCGTGAACGATAGCCATCAGCGCAGCCACCATGCCGGCGGGATTCTGGTGTTGAACCACATTGCGGCCATACACGATGCCGGAAACGCCTTGCTGCATCAGCGCCTCGGTGCGTGCGAGAATCTCCGAATCCGGCGCCTTGCCACCCCCGCGAACAAGAACAGGAATGCCTCCAGCGGCTTCGACGACTTTGTGGTAGATCGAAACATCATCGGTGGGATCAGCCTTGATGATATCTGCGCCGAGCTCCACTGCCTGACGGACGAGGTGTTGGATTTTGACGACATCGCCATCCACCATGTAGCCGCCCGCCTCGCTGTTCGGGCGGAAGACGAGCGGTTCGACCATCATGGGCATGCCATAGTGGTCGCTTTCAAGTTTGAGCGCACAGATGTTTTCAATGCACTGATTCGTGACGCCCGGCGCTCCAGGAATCTGAAAAAGATTCACGCACATGCAGGCGGCATCAAGTCGAACGGCCTGAAGACTCGGTTCCTCGATCATCGCGCTCAGCGCCTCAACGGGCAACTCGCGGCCATAGATATTCGCCACATCCGTGCGGAGAACCAGCGAAGGCTTCTGACGACCGGGGATTTGTTGCAAATGGCGCGCCTGACCGGTCGTGAGCTGAACCGCATCCGGAGCGGCTTTCACAACAGTCTCCACAGCCTTCGCCATGTCCTCAATGCCTGTGAGAAAGCCTGGCTGGTTAAAAAAGCCGTGATCGATGGCGACATCAAAGCAGCGGCCAGATTTGGAGTTGAATAGACGGTTGAGGCGGTAGGTTTTCATAGGTTAGAAGTGAGCGAAAATGATCATATGCAATCAGAGCGATCAATCTGTCAAACCGCTTTTGTTGGCATTCGATGGAATCAAACCAACCAATATGAACAAACAGCGGCGTCTTAATGTGGCGTGGCCTCATTGAACCTATGCAACTCGTGAGACTTCTTACAGGCAGAGCGTGATGAGCGGGAGCCAACATCTTGACTAGGTTAAGGCGGTCAAAAACGCGCAAGATTCTTTATTTGATCGTTCACGCCAAGCTCACAAAAACTCTCTCGAATAACCCCAAAAAATCGGCGCTCGCTGCCGAAAGTGCACGGAAGTATGTAGGTCGGGAAATAGCCAGCCAATCAGCTTTGGAAGGGTGAGTCATACATGTTGCTCCCAGTTGGGAGCACTCGCTGGAGTTGTCTTGGCAAGAGTGGCCGGGTGCCTCCAAGAGCCAGTCATCCATCCTGCATCCCAAGCGCCAGCGCTGATGGTTGTATCACAGAGGAAGTGACAGGTAAGGCGGGGGAGGCTGTTTCCCCCCGGGTGAAAAACCTGAATCTCATCGGCCCCAAAGTTCGGCATCTCCGTCATCAGCGCAGTTGGTCTCAGAATGACCTAGCCACACGGCTCCAAGTCCTCGGAATGGGTGACGGGACCCGATGCCGTGTTTCCAAGATCGAGGCCCGTCTTGTATGGGTTTCTGACGAGGACATGATCTATCTGGCCCGGGCATTCAAGGTCGAGGTGGGCGATCTCTATCCCGAAATGATTCGGAAATCACGCCGCCTGCACGAGGCCATCGGATCCGCGAAAGCATCGCGCTACGGGATGGCTTGAACGATTGCTCCCGACTGGGAGCAAGGGGACGAAATCCCGATTCTATGGTGTGCCTCCTATGCACCACTTCATCATCGCTCAAGCAAGCTCACTCGACGGCGCGTTATCCCAAGGTCTCGGGATCATCGCGAAGTTCCTCTACATTATTGCGGTCATCGTTATCGCCCATGGCGGATGGCAGGTCCGCAGCGGTAATGCCGACATGGGCAAGATGTCCATTGTGGGAGGGCTCCTCCTCGGCCTCTCAGTCCTGATCGCCCAAGCGCTCTTCAGCGCCGGTGGAATGCCAACCATCAGCGTGGGACAATGAGCCGGAGCGTGATTCCTACTCATGCGGGTGATGACAGTGACGGCAAAATCTGGGGGATCGAGGGGATGAATATCCTCTTTCTCCTTGCTAGCGGGATGATCGGCCTCGGTCTGGCCCTCATGCTCTCACACCGGCATTCACCGGCGGTCTGCGTGGGAATCGGTGCCCTGCCTTTCATGGTGACGGCG
>JBIKUM010000588.1:0-3050 GCA_044347585.1 Terrimicrobiaceae bacterium | reverse complement strand
CGCTGCGGCTGCTGGAAACGGAAGGCGTCGTGCATTCCGACGTTCTCCTCGGTGATGATTTCAAGACTCGCCGCTGGGAAAGCGAGGGCTTTCAGCGCCCACTAGACTGGATCGCCGAACGCTTCGCGCGTGTCAAGCCGACTGTGGTGGTCTTTTGTCGATACAGCGGGCCGCATGCCACTGCCATACTCACGCTAGCCGAAGACGCAGGCGTTCCTGTTCTGTATCACATTGATGATGATCTGCTAGGCGTCCCAAGAGACATTGGCGAGGAAAAGTATCACTTCCACAACCAGCAGAGCCGTCTCGACACTGTGCGCCTGCTGCTCAACCGCGTCGATCTTGTGTACTGCTCCACCCGCAAACTGTACGCGCATCTAACGGAACAGGAGTTCGCCGCGCCCATCACCTACGGTGATATTTACTGTTCCGGCGAGGTGATCAGGCAGCCTGCCGTGAACGCTACCTGCAAGATCGGTTACATGGCGAGCGCTGATCATGCTCACAATCTCAATTTGGTGGTGGGCGCGCTGGTGCGCACCTTGCGCAAGCATCCGCATGTCGTGTTCGAATTCTTCGGTTCGATTCGGGTGCCACCCGAGCTGAGAGAGTTTGGCAGCCGCATAAGCCACGCGCCACGCATCGATAACTACGAAGAGTTTCTCACCACTTTTGCTTCCCTCGGCTGGGACATTGGTATTTGTCCGCTTACAAACATCCACTTTAACCAAATGAAGGCTGACACTAAGTGGGTGGAGTACACCTCTGTGGGCGCGGCCGTGGTGGCAAGCCGTGGTCTTGTGTACGACGATTGCTGTGCCGACGGTTGCGGGCTGCTGGTGGAGACCGAAGACGACTGGTTTGCCGCCCTCGACAGCCTCGTTGGCAGCCCAATGGAGCGCGTGCGCGTGGTCACTCGTGCCCAAGCGAAACTGAGGGACAACTACTCCGTGGAGGCGTTACGCGCCCAGGTATTAGACAAGCTGGATAAGTGTCGCGAGGCATTCGTGCAACGTATTAAGTCCGAAAACATCCTAAAAATATCTATTCATTGAAGGAAGCAATAGAAGATGCGACAAGACATACCGAAGATTTTTATCGGGTTTGATATGGTCGAGAGCGTTGCGTGGCACACATTGGCGCACTCCATATATCGGCAGGCATCGCGGCCGGTGGCGATCATCCCCATCAACTTAGCCAACCTCAAGGGTATATACACCCGCGAGCGGGATCCGAAGCAGTCAAACGAGTTTTCATTTTCGCGTTTTTTGGTGCCTTGGTTGTGTGACTACCAAGGTTACGGTGTGTACTTCGACTGCGACATGCTACTGCGCACAGATGTTTCCGAAATCTTCAAGGTTGTAGATGAGCAGCCGGGTAAAGCGCTGTACGTGGTGAAGCACGACTATGAACCCAGTGATAAAGTGAAATACCTCAACAATGTGCAGTACAAGTACCCGCGCAAGAACTGGTCGTCGGTAATTTTGTGGAACTGTGTACATCCCGCCAACCGCGTGGTGACCCCCGAGTTCGTGAACTCGGCCACGTCCATGGACTTGCACCGTTTCGCCTGGCTTACGGATGACAACATCGGGGCGCTAAATGTACGCTGGAATTGGCTTGTAGGCGAATACAAAGATCCTCCGGCAGACGTATGTAACGTGCACTGGACCTTAGGCGGCCCGTATTTCATTGAATATATGGACTGCGATTTCTCCGCGGAGTGGTTCAAGGAAGCGGCGCGCATGCAGTTTTGCGCTCAGCGCTTGCCTAAGTGACTTGGCATCAGCCAGTTAGCGCATGCAATGCTGAACCGACGATGACCAAGAACGTACTGATCACAGGCGGAGCGGGATTTATTGGTCAGCATTTGACACGGCTGCTGATCGCGGCTGGGCATCAGGTGACCTTGCTCGATACGCTGTCTTCCCAGGTGCATGGCGACGTACCGGACGAGCTGCAATGGTTGTGCGGTGAAGGCATTCGCTTTGTTCGCGGCTCAACTACTGTCGAGAAGGAGCTACGTCGCGCATTGGAAGGCGTAGATACCGTGGTGCATCTTGCGGCGGAAACCGGTACGGGCCAATCGATGTACCAGATTGCCCACTACACTGACGTGAATGTGGGCGGCACGGCGCTTTTGATGGACGTTCTGGCCAACGACACCGCACGTAAAGTAAAGCGCGTGGTTCTGGCATCCAGCCGCGCGATCTATGGCGAAGGAGCTTATGTCTGTGAAACCTGTGCCCCGAAGCGGCGCCGCTACCCGGAGCCCCGCTCTGACGCTCTGTTACGCCAGGGTCGATGGGAGCATGAGTGCCCTGACTGCGGAGCCACGCTAAAACCAGTGCCGACCCGCGAAGACGATAAGGCCATGCCGGCATCGATCTACGCCGCCAGCAAGGACGCGCAGGAAGATATCGTGAAAATCTCGTGCAAGGCGCTCGGCATCGACTACGCGATATTGCGTTTGCAGAATGTGTATGGCGAAGGCCAGTCGCTCAAGAATCCGTATACCGGAATTTTGTCGATCTTTGCCACACGGGGCCGCCATGGTCAGGTGATACCAATCTTTGAGGACGGGCTCGAAACGCGCGATTTCGTGCACGTGCAAGATGTTGCTAAGGCATTCAAGTTATGTATTGAGGAAAAGGCTGCAATCGCGGACGTGTTCAATGTCGGAACGGGTCTCAATACATCCGTGATGCAAATCGCATCAACCCTTATGACAGCGCTTGGGGTAGCTCCCGCTCTGACAGTGACCCAGGAGTATCGGCTTGGGGATATTAGGCATAACTACGCATCGATGGAAAAACTCGAGAATAGATTTGGTTTTCGATCCGGAATATGTCTCGAGACGGGCATCAAAAGATTTGTCGACTGGGTCATGGTCCAGCCAGCGCACGAAGATCTACTTGACAACGCAAACATGGCTTTGAGGCGGCGTGGTTTGATGAAGTGAAAAATTTCAATGCGTCATATTGGTATGGATAAAATGCGCAGCCGCATATTCGTATACGGCGATAGCCATACTCGCGCACTATCTAAGT
>JBIKUM010000481.1:0-3057 GCA_044347585.1 Terrimicrobiaceae bacterium | reverse complement strand
ATTCTCGCATGGTAGTTTTAAAGAAATCAACGAATCACGGGCACGTCACGGACTTAAAAATTCCGATCGTGCTGAAGATTTTTTACCGCGTACGCTATGAATTGATTCGTAGGTATTTAAAACATAGAACTGACCCTGTTTATTGTTTTTTCAATGGTGGTGAGGAGCTATGTGTTTCGAGCAAGCATGTATTGAAATCACTACCTTTCAAACCAGACATCATCATCCTGCACTGGGTAACTGGATTTATTACATCATTTACCATTAGAGAGCTGCATGAAGAGCTTAAAGTCCCTATCCTATGGCGTTTCAGCGATTTCAGTGCGTTTACAGGGGGGTGTCATTATCCGAACGAATGTGTTCGTTATGAGCAGGATTGTGGTTTCTGCCCAGCGCTTGGGTCAAGAACTTTCAAGGACTTATCACAGCGTAATTTAACAGGACGGAAATTGACGTTCGCTTCAGTACCATTGCTTTTTATCTCCACCACATCTGAGATTGATAACCAGGTGCGGAAAAGTAGTCTTGGTAAGCTTTGTTCGATTGAAAAAATCATCATCAGTGGAAATGAAAGCGTTTTCGCACCTTCTGAGAGTAAAGAGGAGGTCTATAGGAAGTTCCGTATTCCTACCGGTCGTTTTGTAATTCTCTTTGGAGCGCAGGACATTCTCGATCCGCGAAAGGGATTTAATCGCCTGAGATATTGTTTAGAACGGTTGAGGATGAACTTATCTGAAGATGAAGCATCAAGGATTCTTTTAGTTTATGCATCAAAGACAGAAGTGGAAACTGATGTCTCATTTCCGTTTGAGTCAATGCGTCTGCCGTACGCGACCACGGAGGAAGAGCTTGTTCAGCTGTACCATTGCGCGAATGTATTTGTATCTCCGAGCATCCAAGATGCAGGTCCTATGATGGTAATGGAAGCGTTGCTGTGCGGAGTGCCTGTTATTTCCTATAGCATCGGGTTAGCGAATGATGCTATTGAAAACGGTGTGAATGGATTTTGTTTTCCTACAAATGGACCGGAAGATTTGGATTCAGGAATCCATAAAATGCTCCTCATGGTCGCTAGTGATGTAGAGGCCATGTCGAATAATGCACGTTCAATTGCTTCGAAGAAGTTTGCTTCGAACCGGGAGATATCACAATACATTGACTTGTTTCATCGTCTATTCAGTTAAAAGAAATTGGTAGTTGAATTTTCGTGATTTATCGAACTGGCTACTTTCTCCAGATGTGATAAAAAAATTCCACAGTATCTCTTGTGTATCCCAAATGCTCGTAGAGTCTACAAGCTGGCGTATTGTCCCCTTGTGTAACAACCTGTATTTCGTTCTGGCCGTTATCGAATACCCACTTTTCAGCGTGCTGCATCATTGCTTTGCCAATTCCTTTGCCTCGTTGCTGTGAATCAACGGCAACCATTCCGACATCGGCTCTATTGTATTTTTGTCCTACTGTAATACAACCAGCAATGCCCTTCCCTTGACTGTAGACGAAAACCTCAGAAGCTATTTCTTTTCGAACAGACCGTGTGATCCAAATCCGGTATAGTTCTTCAAATTTCTTGTTATCGATATTTTTGTCTATGTTGAATCTTGAATATTTTCCTGATTGTACTGCTAAATTTAGAAGTTTGATGCTGGGCGTGTCGCTTGCGTATTGTTTAACAGCGCTGTGATAAAGAAGACTGCCATTTGTTTCTTTAACATATGTTGTCTTTTTGTCTACTAGCTTTACTTCTAAGGTTGGGATTTCGGTCATCTTCAATAGATACGGGGAGGAGTGATATGCAAGCTTATAACTGCCCTTTTCCATTGTTAATTCTACTGACTTTAAGTCGTCAGTGCCTTTGATTGAATTTTCGATGCGGCACACATTAAACCCAAATAAACCAGAGTCCCAGAGTAATGGTAAGAAGTTAGGTTCCATTTTATTGTTGCGCATGAAAACCACATTTATTACGAGAATGGGCGTAAAGGAATGATGGCAAGAGAATTTGCATGGAATGTATAGTGGATATTTATGTTGTCCTCCGTGGTATGATTGAATTTTTGACCGCTAGGCTTAGCTCTTCTGCTCAGTTACAAACTTCGCTGCTGCATAGCATCCCTCACAGAAGTTGTCACGAGAACTGTGGTTTTAGTGACCCAGCAGGAATTGAAGGCTAGAGGGAGGGTTGATCGAAGCGGATTCGATTTATTAGGTGAAGATGACACAATAGGTGGACAAGATATTGTGAACTTGGGATTAGGACTCGTTCCGGAATGAAGGTCTTCTGCTATGCGTTGTTGGCTAGTGTAATCTCTAGTTATTGGGAAGTCATGAGGGTTTAACTGTTGGTGGTCATGATTTCATCGAAGCGTACGCATAAAGCTAAGGGAGGTTGAGGTGGTGGAACAGTAGGCTTGGTGACACCGACCTATCCAAACGGCGGAATATGAATCTGAGAATGTACCGAGGATGTGTTATAATAGATTGTAATGATCTCCTGTCCGGCGGATGATGCAGGTCCGGCAGTTTAGAAGGTTGGAGGAGGATTTCTGTGGCATCTTCGCGTCTTTGTCTACTCATAAATATTACAACTGAAAACAATGTAAATGTACCTCATGGTCATGGGGTACCCAAAATTTAGTCAGCCGTTCCAAACCCAATCTACCCTCTGCGTGGTATTCCATTGGATGGTCTTTGATTACTTTCCGGTCGGAGAGGTAAGCTTGGCTTGTTTATCTCGCCCGGATCCAAGAGTTCGGTTAACAGTGAATTAATGAAGAACATGAAAAACCCAATCCCATTTAACAAACCTTATTTGTCTGGACGAGAATTAGAATATATAGAAAAAGCAGTGAGCTCAGGGAAAATTTCTGGGGATGGTATTTTCACGATGTTATGTCACTCTTTTTTTGAGTCGAAATATGGTTTTGGAAAGACTTTGCTTACTTCTTCTTGTACTGATGCGCTTGAAATGTGCGCGATTTTAATGAATATTCAAGCGGGGGATGAGGTCATTTTGCCTTCGTATACGTTTGTATCAACGGCGAATGCGTTTGCGCT
>JBIKUM010000522.1:0-3060 GCA_044347585.1 Terrimicrobiaceae bacterium | reverse complement strand
TTTGTACTATACATTAATAAAGCCTACTACACCAGTCGGAGCAAAGATGACGATTTTGGTGTCGCTGGGCGTCACGTTTGGCGGAACTGTTTTTCACCGCACATGGCGGCACATCGGTTGAGAACTCCGCCACTCCTGTGCACAACGTGCCGCCAAACCGCCACCGCCAATGGGAAATACAATCATGCCGGATTACCAAAAGCCCTTCGAATGGCGGTACAACCATCGAAGGGCTTTTTATAAGAGCGAGCAGCATGCAGGCTACAAATCAGTCTTGTAAAGGTTGGCTATTCTGTATCGTTGCATAAGCACGGTTTAGAATTCGGATGTAGGTGCGTTCGCTGATTTTGAATTCATTCAGGATTGCATAGGGCGGAACCCCTGCGCGATGTCTTTGGTAGATAATTCCCTCCTCCCTCAAAGACTTCTTTCGCCAGCGCCCGGCACCCTTGGGATTCCGTTCAGTCTTTTCATGCATAAACTCCCCCTCAAAAACATCGAAATCGTGTAATTGTGGCTGACAAAATCAAATACGGACTTTCATCATCGTTTCCGCACCAAATCCACCCAATTGACAAAGAGCCTTTTTCGGCTTTTATGCTATGAATACTCAGCTGGCACGAGTCCCCCGCTGGCGCTCCATGTCTGCGAGAATGCTGCTGACATGCCTCTCTTCGACGGCATTGTCGTTCGTTCGCTGCACATGCATCAAGGCGCTGCCAGCCAGTTGGTTCACCAAGCGGGGAATTCCTTGTGAAACGGCATGGATGGTTCGGCAGGCGGCTTCGGTGAAAACCGGCCGTTCCAGGCCTGCAGCCTGCATCCGGTCGTCAAGATACTTCTGGCATTCCGCCGCACTCAGCCCTGTCAGGTGAAACTGCATCCGAATCCGCTGTGCAATCGGCTCCAGCAGGTTGGTATTGAGGGTCCGCCGCAGTTTGCCTTGTCCGGCCAGCACAACGGGAAAAGCGGGCCGGGTGCTCTGGGACTCCGTCATCAGGAATCGGACCTCAAGCAGTGTGGTCTCAGGCATCTCATGGGCCTCATCAATCAGCAGCAGTATATCCCGGCCGCCAGACATCGCACGGGATTCCATCATCTCCCGCCACTGCTGCTTGACCTTCGTTGTAGAAAAAGCCGGAGATTCACCCATAGCCTTGAGAACCCCGCCGTACAGCTCCCTGACTGACATTCTCGAACTGCTCAGCCAGATGACCTGCCGATCCGACTGTTGCTGCTCGGCTGACAGCAGGTTGAGCAGCGTCGACTTCCCGCTGCCCACTTCGCCGGTCAACACCCCCAGCGTTCCGGATTCCACGACATGTCGCATACGTGCAAGGGCTTCCTTCTGTGCGGCACCCAGAATCTCCGCTGTTTCGGGGTCTGTCAGAAATGGATTCATCCGCGCACCTCCATCGCAGAGTGGGTTTCACGGTTTCGCCCGCCTGCTGCCGTTTCGCCGGAAAAAGAGAAGACCAGTTGCCCATCCAGGACGGATTCCGACTTCACATCTTCCGGATTTTCCTTCCGGAACCGCTTTCGGTATCGGGAGATGGGATCGGACGGAATCGCCTTCCCGACGAGTACGCCATCGACGTGGACATCCGCATCGCTTGGGTCATAGGGATCGTATCGAATCTGTACTTTCATACCGCACAATTCGGCCGGAACCTGGTAGGCCAGACCATCCAGTGAAACTGTGCCAGTCTTGTCCACCTTGCGGGTTTCCTCCAGAAAGAAGAGTCTACGCAATTCATGCTTGCTGTAAGGTAATTGCCTGGCAGGGTACCGCCCCATTCGGATACGGGGCGGCTCACCGGTTTCGCCATGATTGCGGACATGGTAGTGCTCCTCAAGCCAGTCCTGCAAAGCGCGGTTCAAGTCCTCCAACGTGCGGATCAGGTTCTTCGAAATCTTGTTCATGGCAATCGGGAGAAAACTGGTATCCACGAATCCAAACATACGTTCTGATTTCCCTTTTCCTTGAGGCTTGTAGGGGCGGGTATGGGAAAGCCTTATGCCGAGCCGCGCACAGATGTGGGCGATGTGCCCGGCACTGAAAGCAGAGCCGTTGTCCGTATAGCACTGATCGGGAATTCCTCGCTTTTCAATCGCCTTTTTCAGGCTGTCTTCCAGGCTCGGCATCCTCTCATCCCAATAGAACTGGCCATGGACTACATACCTACTATGGTCATCAAGGATCAGGCAGAGCTTGGCCAGTTTCCGCTTGTTCGGATTCAACGGGTCCGGAAGATACAGCGTGTGCTGGAAATCGCTTTGCCACAACTGCATCGGGGCTTCGGCCTCGAAACGGCGGAAGCCGTACTGCCGGTTCTTTTCATCCGACATCCGCTGTCTGGTCAGGCCTTCCCTGCGGAAGTGCCTCGCCAGCGTGCTTGGATTCACGGAGCCTCGTACCACACCATGTTCCTTGTGGAGCAGGTACAGGATCGTTTCCACGCTCAGCTTCGGCATCTCAAGACGAATCGCCTCCGCTTGCCGCAACACCGGTTCAGGAATGGCGGTCACAGGCCTTTTCGGTGGAGTCGCAGGCATGAGGCCCTCGAATCCGCCTCTTTCATACTGTTGCTTCCATCGTTCCAGCGTTCGCAGCCCGAAGTGCTTGTCCCGCCAGTATGGCTCATGTGTCCACGTCTTTTGGACAGCCTCCCGGAACCAGGCACTCACTTCCCCATGATTCATGGGAGTGGCCCGGTTCACAATGGGGGCTATGATGTGGAATCTGCCCGCCGCAACCTGTTCTCGGTCTTTCTGTGTCATGCTGAATCACCTCGAATTCCTCGATTCGGGTGCGCGCACCCTGCCTGAAAGGATATCAAGGGATCCATGGGAAGGGATAGTGACAAACATTGTGGGATTGCCTGCATCGACCACCCGCCAAACCGGCTGATTGCCGTGACAGTGACGGAATTATGGCGGTTTCCGGTGAATTGACTGAGCAGGAAACCCAGATACCGCAGCGGGTTCGCGGCAACGGAAGCGTTGGCATTCTGGTTCAGCCAGGGATTCATCCGCAACAGCCATTGCAGGATCACTTGC
>JBIKUM010000490.1:0-3064 GCA_044347585.1 Terrimicrobiaceae bacterium | reverse complement strand
AACGGGCGCGGCTGCGCCGCGCTGAATGAGAACGAGAACGGGCGCGGCTGCGCCGCGCAGAACGAGAACGAGAACGGGCGCGGCTGCGCCGCGCTGAACGAGGACGAGAACGGGCGCGGCTGCGCCGCGCAGAACGAGGACGAGAACGGGCGCGGCTGCGCCCCGCGGAAAGAGAACGAGGACGGGCGCGGCTGCGCTGCGCGGAACGAGAACGGGCGGCGCTGGGCGCGCCGCAGATTTCCTGACAGCACGAACAAAGGACGAGGGGATTGAGAAGCTCCTTCAAGGGCCCCTGCGGAACACGCCTTGCGTGGGATTTGACTGCTTGAAAAAATGAATTGCCGCATGAAGGGTTGAATCACGCGCAACAACGGGTCAGTCCAGTCCTGGGGTTATCTGATGGAAAAGTCGGGAGAGTCAGGTTTTCCATTTTGACAAAGGGTGAAAATTGTGCACGCGCAGATTCTCGGTGCAGTGGCATGCTTTAATTTAGCAATATGGTTCAGGATAATTCGAAGCGATTGAAGTCAAAAGTCACACAATCGCTACTTTCTCTAGCAGTTGTTTTCGCAGGCACAATGGGCTGTAGTGTGCCGTGTGATGAGGTAGATTGTGAAAATGGAGGTATTTGTGTGGATGGACTGTGCGCATGTCCGGAAGGTTGGCAAGGCGAGACCTGTTCGGAACCTGTGGAAGACAGTAGTATCGGATGCGGAAATGTGACTTCCGTGACGTTTGACCAACACGTCTACGATGTGGTAGAAATGGGCGATCAATGCTGGTTTGCAGAAAATCTACGCTCAGACACCTACCGCAATGGAGATCCGATTCCGGGCGGGTTGACGGACGAAGAGTGGGCATCAACAACTTCCGGTGCCCAAACGGTTTACGGAGAGGGAACGACGGATGTACTTGAAGGAAGTGCGGATGAAGTGGAAAACTTGGAGAAGTATGGTCGGCTTTACAACTGGTATGCGGTGAATGACCCACGTGGGTTGTGTCCTGCGGGCTGGCATGTGCCGACCGATCTGGAATGGAAGGAATTGGTGGACACCTTGGGAGGGGTCACATCGGCAGGAACGCGGATGAAGGCAACGTCATTCGATGAGGTTCCTTGGGATGGGCTCAACTTGAGTGGGTTCACTGCCGTGCCGAGCGGTGGCAGGCAAGCTTCAATAGGGTATTACCATGGCCAAGGTAGCATCGGGTATTGGTGGACTTCATCGGTGGGATCCTTGACCACTTGGAATCACTTCATGCAGTCGGGGTGTTCGGATGTTTTTCGTGGACCAAATCTCCTAGGCAACGGGATTTCCGTTCGCTGTAAGCGGGACTGACTGCACACCATACTGGCGGATTTGCCCCGCGGTTGAAGCAAGCGGTGTTCCGGAGTTAAGGGCATCGAGCGCGAGGTCGGCTGGAAGCAAAATGACCCGTCGTAGGATGGGAGGCAAGAAGCCCTGTCGGACTTCTTGCCCTGAAAGGAAGGGGGTGCAGCTTCATTACAACAGGTTTTCATGTAGGACGGCATGGCGCGTGGATGCGAGGGGTTCACGACGTTAGTTCGTTGCGAGGTCCTCTTCTCCCGATGAGATGAGTTGAAGCGCTTGTTCAATGGGCAATCGATTCGTGGTCACGTGGAGTGAGGTCACAAAGGGTTGCGGCCGAGCGCGTGCACGGATCAGTTGGTCGTAAGAATGGACGTCAACAAGAGCTGCATTCGACGAATCCACCACGGCGAGGAGGTAGACTCTGCCGTCCATCACAGGTATGTTATCCCAATCGGCTGCAAGAAACGAGAGCACCGTTTTCTTATCCTGGTTGACCATGTACAGCATGGTTTTGTCCAGGAATCGGGATTTCGTTTGGAAATCAAAGGTCAAGTTCACAACAGGTGCGTCATCTAAGCCACTGAGGACGTCTACGTTAATGAACCCTATGTTCTCTGTTTGGAATCGGTACACGAATGAACCTTGACTCGTGTAGAATGCCCGCTCCTCGCGAAGTTTGGCCCGCGCCTCTTCTGTGGCCTGGACATCCGCAACATAGGTGGCTTCTGTGCGTTTGCGCTGACGGGCATTCAGCCGGGGCGTGGCGCGGAGCGTTTTTGAGTCTCGGGTTACCTGACCTGAAGTTGAAGTTTGCTCGAAAAAAACCGTGATGTCGTAGCTGCTATCCGGACGTGAAACAATGGTTGCGTCAGTCCATGCAGCTCGCAGCGCATTCACCGGTGGCGTATCCGTCGGACCTGTCGGTACCCAGTCCCACACAACCCCTTTCCAAGCCTTTAGCTGAGGTGCATTTGTCTCGTCAGAATACAATTCGAAGGACCAAGGAATTTGCTTTTCTTCCTGCACCGGTGGGGTGACTGCACGTGGTTTAGGGCTATTCAAGGCGCTGTCGATGCGCGCCAATTCCCGGTTACGGTCTGCATTTTCTTCCGTTTGAAACCGACCAGCGTCTGCCCAGCTTCCCGCATCGTCAAGGGTCCACAGGCGAAAATCCCCCTCCGCAGGAATGTGGGAAACGAGACCCACATCCAGCGAGACTCCAGGTCGTAAGTTGAGAGGCTTACCCGCTGAATTTGCGCGGACCTCGAGCATACCCGCAGACTGCAAATGGAGCCGGCTGCCAGGAGTGATTTGCATCGGAATGCCGGCGCGAATTTGATCACTTGCGCTCATGAACTCGCGAACGGTGAGGTTCACTTCTGTCGGAATCGTACCATCTGATGCCACGAAAGCATGCGCAGGGATTTCGAAAAAAGTACCCGATGCAAGAGTCAGTTTGTTGTCCTTCGTTGCGTCAAAGGTCAGCTCCACAGCGGGCACATCGGATCCCGCGTGAAGTGGTCGCACCCCTTGGGGATACGCCGTCCACCATGCATGCCATACGAGCGCTCCGGCCGCCAGCAAGGTCAGGCTGGAGAAAAACAGGATAAGACGGGAAGTGCGTTTCATGGGGTGGGGATTTCGTGGCAGTACAGGTAACCATCCGAGCAGCCGTAGAGAAGCTCAAGGTGTCCATCGGCATCTACATCGAGCAGATGGGGTTTAGATTCGCA
>JBIKUM010000555.1:0-3064 GCA_044347585.1 Terrimicrobiaceae bacterium | reverse complement strand
TTACCTACAGCCATCGATGGACCTCTATGACGAGTTTGTTCCCCCAGAGGGCAACGCAACGCCTGGAAATGTACTCCGCCTAGATTTTGGCAGCTATGGAGACGGCCTTCCCGGGGCAGTAAACTGGGCGTCTGACTACGTTGGTTCAGTAATCGGTGGCACTGGACTATCTCTCTGGCGTGGGGGCAGAACTATTGAACACGCCCTGCGTGGGGAAAACTATGAGTACGACTGGCAAGAACCTTTATGGCAGGGGCTCAATCCTTTTGACAGTTCTCAAACTTTCTCGCTATTAGAGTCGCCAGAGTATTCCCCACTCAGTATTCAGCGCTTTATGTTCCAGGGAGAAGACCTTTCCTGGTCGCAGAGAGCACTCAACCTTGGACTTCTTGCCACGGGGTTTATTATCGACTCCCGCGCTCCAGACATTGGCGACTTTATTAGACTCAACCGCGTGGCCCGGGCGACAATGGGAGGCACTGACATTGTGCTCTATCGTCCCCCCGATGCTCCCGACGGCCCTAGAGTGGTACCACGTGACGGTCTGCCGCCGTCGCCTCCCGAAGCGCAAGGACGCCGTGCACTCCCCGGCACCCGCCCTGAGGTGCCCGCCCTGGGCCCCGGGGGAGAACCCATGCCGCCTCTAGCCGGGGGCGCCCAGGCTGTGCCAGATTACGAAGTGCTCTTTACCACGGAAGAAGGGATTGCAGTAGAGCTCCCACGGGACACACTCCAGACAGTCGACTCTTTCATACTTTCTGAGCGAGTTAGGGACATTGCGCCCACGTTTGACGCCTCGAGAACTATTTTCGAGGTCGACTTACAGGACAACCTGGAGCAATTGAGGAGAGACCGTCTGGACCAGGCGTTCGATAGGCCCAGTGCGGAGCGAATAGAGCCGCAGCCAGAAGCCACGCCTGAGCCAGAAGCTCCTCCTGAGCCTGCTCAAGAGCCCGAGAGTCTGCCCCTTTTTCCAGAGCGTGTCGTAGAGGAGACGCCAGAAGGACGCACCCCTGAGGAAATGCCCTCAGAAGAGCCCGTGCGCCCCGAGGAGACGCCTGACCAAGAGCGGCGTCCAGAGTTGCCCGAGGAGAGCATGACCCCTCCTGAGGCTCCCGAGGGCCCCGTGAGATTCACGGCTGAGGCGCAGGTGCAGAGAGCCATTGATGAGGGCAGTCTGCGCACTTCTTCCGATGGCGGCTTTATTGACGCCATGGACGACATCAAGAGCGCTCAGTACGACCTAATTAATAACCGGCTTCTGCAGAGGCAGATTGAGAGCGTTCCAGAAGCGGAGCGCACTCCCTCAATGCGGCGCACCCTGGCAAACCTGCAAGAGGAGTTCGAGTCGCTTCGTGAGCGCATTGCTGGACGCCCTCTGCGGCCCATGGAGCCAGAAGCGGCCATACCTACGCCGGAGGTGTCGCTCAATGACACTCTACCCGTGGTCAAGCAGGGCACTCTAGTTCCTCCCAAGAACCCAGCGGCGCTCTATCAGTGGAGTCGCAACTTGCCTCCGGAACAGAGCATCTACACTCCCGATGCGGAACTGGTTGACAGGACCGCGAAGCAGCTCACCGACCTAGCGCGTTTTTTTGGTCACGCGGACATCCCCCGAGGGAAGGTGCTCAGTGCAGAGCAGCTCGAGTCGCTGCGCTACACCTATGGCTCCATCTATAACACCGTGGGCCCAGAGCTAGACGCTGTGGCCCTAAAGACGCTCAGCATTGAAGGCGTGGGCAGGGTGGAGACAAAGCGCCCAGACCCTGTCAGGGGCCAGCCTCAGGAGACCAAGCTCGTGAGCAACGAGGTGATGAGAAACCCCGCCTCTCGCACCTCCACTCCCGAGGATTTTGGTAATCCCCAAACTTACTCACAAACGCAGCTCAGCAAACTATCCGATGAGAGTATTGAAGCAGAGCTCTCTGGTCGCTTTTCCACCGCCGAGGTGTACCGCTCTGGTCTGCCGGACAGGGAACTAGCGGACACGCGTAATGACCTGCTCCAGGAAAAGGCCTACCGCAGAGGGGAGAACGTAGATGATGCTCTAGAGTACTTTCCAGACGACATCCAGAAGTACGCCGAGATGAATGGCGTCAATGTCGAGGATTTGACGGATGCGGAGTATCTCGACTTTGCCAGAGATGCGACAGAAGATGCTCGCATACGTTCAAGCCTCAACACGAATGAGATTAACCAGCGGCTGCCGGATAGTGTTCAGAGTCCTCTACTCTCACCAGAAGCTCGGAGTGCCATAGAAGAGCTCGTTATTGCAGAGAGGAACGTAGAGCGCTCTATGATTGAAGTTCGTCACCGAGTCGAACTTCTAGAAGAGCTCGAGGCGTCTATGAGAGGGCCCTCTAAACAACTCTCTGACGACGTTCTGAATAACAACCTTCTTCCCAATAACCTCAACGTCGGAACTCACGCGGGGAGCAGGCAGGCGCGGATTGACCGCATTGCTGATAGAGCCAGCGCTCAGAAGGATAACATCCTCAAGGGCCGCACACTTCGCTCAGAGAGTCAAGTCCCTGAGGGTTACAAAATTCGCAAAGTAAACATCGACGAAGTGTTTGCCAACCAGGAGGCCTCGGGGTTGCGTCTAGACATGACGGACCCGAATGAGCGCAGGCGCGTGGATGCTCTAAAAAGAGCCTACTACAATGGCGAAGCAGTGCCACCTATGCGCCTGGGCTTCTTTACTCCAGAGAACGCGCAGAAGTTTGAAACCTCTCCTGGGTACAGTGTTGTCGATGGACGCCATCGCCTCCAAGCTTTGAAGGAGATGCGCACAAAAACCTTTAACGCGCTCGTCGACGGCCAGCCGGATGAAGCCGTTAAGTGGTACCACGGTACCAGAGACAGCGTCACTGATTTGTCGCAGCTCGACTCCTTTCAGACCGGGGCAGCCAGGCGCCCTCTCGGGGCCGGGGTGTATTTCTATGATAACCCAAGAACGGCCAGGGCGGCGGCGACAGGCTTTACTCCAGCGAACTCTGTTGGACATTATGCCCCCATGCCCCAAGGGTCCGTCTTTACGGCCTCTATCGAGAATGCGAACCTT
>JBIKUM010000213.1:0-5357 GCA_044347585.1 Terrimicrobiaceae bacterium | reverse complement strand
AGGATACGGATAAAATAACGCTCGAATTGCTGGGACCGGGAATGATGATCCACGACACGGCACTCATGCTCTTCGAGGTTCTGCGCAATCGCCCGCCTCATATTCACCTCCACGCCCACTCGCACACATGCTTGTCCAACGGAGCCGTGTTGATCTGGCTCGCCGCAGATACGCGAACAATTCGTGCCGATGCGTGGATTCAGCTTTGCCATGTTCCCAAGATGCCAAAGCCACGGCGTAACCGATTGCACTCAAACTACACAAGCGGACTTCCCGTGGAAGACGAGCAACCCGCTGACACCGACCTTCGCACGATTATGATGCACCTCGGCGAATGGCTACCCGTCTCCGAGATAGCTGGCATGCGACTTTTTGAAAAAGACCTCAGGGACCTCGCCCTCATCGAGGACTCTGAGAGCGATCAAAACCTCGCCGCATTGTTTGCTGGAAAATAGCAAGCAGGTCCATTTTAAGAATCACGGCGAACGCTGTAAGAATCCGTGCAAAGGCGGACTGCTTTCGCTGACTGCAAACCGGATGGCAGCACCTGCTGCCACCCGGCTCCCACCTACCCATGAAAAGGGACTACACGGGGCACTCTGCCTTGGAGCGCTCCTTTTTGTTCAACGCCCTGCGGAGTTTGTTGAGGGCGATGTTTTGAACTTGGCGGATGCGCTCGCGGGTGACGCCGAATTTTTCCCCGACCTCCTCGAGTGTCTTGAGGCGCTGACCGTCGAGGCCAAAGCGGGAATTGATGATACGGCGCTCGCGTTCGTCGAGCACATCCAAGAGATCTCCGACCTCGTCACGGAGGTCTTTGTCGCGAAGGGCCTCGTAGGGATTCATCGCGTCCTCGTCGCCGATGATGTCACCAAGGGCGGTCGATTCCTCGTCGTTGATTGGTTGATCGAGCGAGGTCGGGCGGATGGCTGCGCTTTTGAGGGCGGCGACCTTGGAGGCACCCATGCCGACTTCCTCGGCGAGTTCCTCGTCGGTGGGTTCGCGGCCGAGTTCCTCGGTCATCTGATTGGAAACGCGGCGGAGCTTGGCGATCTTGTCCACCAGATGGACTGGCAGACGGATCGTCTTGCTCTGGTTCGCCAGGGCGCGCTTGATCGATTGCTTGATCCACCAAGCCGCATAAGTGCTAAGCTTGCCGCCTTTTTTGGGATCGAACCGTTCCACAGCCTTCATGAGGCCGATGTTGCCCTCGGAGATGAGGTCGAGGAGCGGAAGTCCAAAATTGCTGTAGTCTCGTGCGATTTTAACCACGAGGCGGAGGTTCGAGCGGATCATGATCGCACGCGCCTCCTTGTCGCCGCGTTTGATGCGGCGGGCGAGTTTTACCTCCTCCTCCACGGTAATGAGCGGGTATTCGCCGATTTCGCGGAGGTAGAGTTGAAAGCCATTGTCGTTGTCTTCGAATGCCATTGTTTGTTTTTTTGGTGTTACGAGTTAAAAATTGTCTGGGATACAGGGAGGTTGTTTAGGCGACCCATTGCATCCCTTATTCAGACCGCCGGGATTCGAATTTGTTCAAAAAAAATTTCGCCCCTCTCGACTTTGCTGAAAAACTCTGAAAGGAATCGATGCGTGACCGTTCCCAAGCCAGTCCATGGGGCACCCATGAGTTCCGGATCGCTAAGGCAGTGGGCTGAATCGCGCCTACCGAGCCTTTCCTTGGGAGCGTGGACTGCGGGAATCCTGGCCTTCCTCTATATCCCGATCGCCTTGCTGGTGGTGTTTTCCTTCAACGCCTCGCGACTGAACCTCCGCTGGGAGGGTTTTTCGATGCAGTGGTATTCCGCACTCCTCACCAACAAAACCCTGCTCGCTGCGTTCCAAAACAGCCTGATCGTTGCCTCGGCGACCACCGTGCTAGCCACTCTGCTTGGCACGCTGGGGGCTTGGATGCTGCACCGCTACCGGTTTCCGTTCCAACGCGCTCTCGCTTTGCTCATTTTTGTTCCAATCGTGATGCCGGAAGTCCTGATGGGAGTCAGTTTATTGGTTCTCTTTGTGCAGGTTTTAAATATCCCTCTCGGATACACCACAATCGTCATTGCCCATACGACCTTTTGTTTTCCCTTCGTGCTGGTGGGAGTGCAGGCGCGCTTGCAGGGGATCGATCCCTCGCTGGAAGAGGCAGCGATGGATCTCGGAGCCACGCCTTTCCAGGCCTTCCGTAAAGTGGTGCTGCCATACCTCATGCCAGCGGTCGTCGCCGGAGCTCTCATGTCCTTCACGCTGTCGCTGGATGAATATATCGTCAGCGTCTTCACTTCTGGCGCCCAATCGCAAACGCTTCCGCTGAAAGTCTTCGGCATGGCCAAGGTGGGTTTGAACCCGCAATTAAATGCCTTGAGCGCCATCTTCATAGCGGTAACAATCGCCTTCGCATTCGGGAGTCATTTTTTGGGAAAAAAGAAAAAACTATGAAAAAAATCACACTGTTCCTCGTGGTCTTGGCCGCTTTGGCATGGACCAACAACGCAAGCGCCGCCCCCTCCAAAAATCTGAATATCTACTGCTGGTCTGAATACATCCCGCAGGCGATCATCGACCAGTTCGCCAAAGAGACCGGCATCAAGGTAACGGTCGAAAACTACGCATCGAACGAGGAGATGCTCTCCAAGCTTGCCGCTGGCGGTGGACAATACGACATCATCCAACCCAGCGAGTATGTCATCGAGGCACTCGCCAAGGAAAAAATCCTGCATTCGATCGATCACGCAAAAATTCCGAATCTCAAAAACATCGCACCACAATTTCTGAACATGCCATTTGATCCGGGCAACAAATTCAGCGTTCCCTTTATGGCTGGCACGGTCGGCATTGTTGTGAACACCGACCTGTTTAAAGAGGAGGTCCGGGGATTTGCCGATGTCTTCAAGCCTGAGAACAAAGGGAAAATCGTTGTCCTGGATGACGCGAGGGAGATCGTCTCGTGGGCCTTTGCAGCGCATGATATCGATGTGAACCAGGTTACGGAAAAAAACCTGAACAAGGTCAAGCCGACCCTCGCGCAATGGTTGCCGCTTGTGAAAGTTTACGACTCGGACAGCCCGAAGACAGCGCTCCTGAACGGCGATGTCGCGCTTGGCGTGGTCTGGGGTGGAGAGGGTGCGATTTTGTTGAACAAAAACAAAAAATTCCGCTGGGTCATTCCAAGCGAGGGCACGCACCTTTTCATAGATAGCTTGGCCATTCCCAAGTCTGCAAAAAATGTCGAGAACGCCGAAGCGTTCATGAATTTCATCCTCCGTCCGGACATCAGCAAACAAATCTCGGATGAATTTCCCTACTTGAATCCGAACCTCGCCGCGAGGGAACTCATGACCAAGAAGCAGCTCGAGAATCCCGCCAGTTTCCCATCGGATGAAGAGGTGAAGAGGATGGAAATTTTCAAAGACATCGGCACCCGAGGCTCCGATGTGGAGGAACTCGTCACCACGCTGAAGGCACAGTAGGATGCCGACATTCCCCTCGAGCGGCAGTGAATTCCTGTCTGCAGGCAGGCACCACCGCCGTCCGGGATTGTGGGCATGGATTTTTGTCTCGCCCTTGGTCGCGTGGCTCCTGCTTTTCGTTGTAGCGCCTACTCTCATGCTCACGGCCGTGAGCTTTGCGGAACGCGATGCCCTGGGCCGCATCGTATGGAATTTCAGCCTTCAAAATTATACCCGTGCCTTTGACTGGGTGTGGGTGAAAATCCTCATCGAATCGCTCTACTACGCGTTCCTTGCCACACTCATCTGCCTCGTGCTCGGCTATCCCGCAGCCTACTTCATCGGTCGTGCTCCCGAGCGCTGGCGGGGAATTTTGCTCATGCTCGTGATGATTCCCTTTTGGACGAGTTTTCTCATCCGCACCTATGCCTGGATTGGCATTCTCAGCAAGGAGGGAATCCTGAACAGCATGCTGGTCTCGGCGGGCATTTTCAGCGAACCGGTGGCCTTGCTCTACTCGCCTTTCGCCATTGTGCTGGGCCTGGTCTACAATTTTTTGCCCTTCATGATCCTGCCGATCTACACGAGCGTGGAGAAACTCGACAACAGCATGATCGAAGCGGCCCACGACCTTGGCGCGGGGCCTCTGCGGGCGTTTTCGCAAGTCATCATTCCCCTCACCCGTCCGGGAATCGTCGCCGGATCGATGCTGGTTTTCGTGCCATCCATCGCCATGTTTGCCATCACCACCCTCATGGGCGGTGGAACAAATCCGAACATCGGCGAGGTGATTTTCAAGCAATTCACCTCAGGGCGGAACCAACCCTTCGGCGCCGCGCTTGGCACGATCCTGCTCTTTGTTTTCATCCTTTGCCTGTGGCTCTCGAGGAGTCAGAGGGAGAAGGAGGATTGAGGTCGCTACGCAGCGACTTTTTTGGCGATGTAGTCGATGACTTTTTCCAGGCCCTCCTTGATCTCCGCGCAAACGGGAATCACCTTCAGTTTTGGAAAGCGGGTCTTAAAGGCTTTCAGGTTCTCTGCGGATTCCGGCAGGTCCATTTTATTGGCAATAATGCATGCCGGCTTGGCAGTGAGAGTGGGATCGTAGAGGCGGAGTTCCTTGCGCAGCGATTGGTAGTCGTCGATCGGGTTTCGCCCTTCGCTGCCCGCCATATCGAGAACAAAAAAGAGGGTTTTGCAGCGAACAATGTGCCGCAAGAACTCGTGGCCCAGACCGCGATTTTCATGGGCACCCTCGATCAAGCCTGGGATGTCTGCCATCGTGACACGCCCGTATTCGGGAAGATCAATGACACCCACTAGCGGATGCAGCGTGGTGAATGGATAGGCAGCCGTCTTGGGCTTCGCTGCGGAGAGTTCGCGGAGGAGTGTGGATTTCCCAGCATTCGGATATCCCACCAGGCCGATGTCGGCAATCGTCCGCAGCTCAAATAAAAACCAACCCTCTTCGCCAGGATAGCCTTTGGTGACCTGACGCGGCACGCGATTCGTGGAGGACTTGAAATGCGTGTTGCCCTTTCCGCCGTCCCCACCTTTGCTCAAGATGAACTCCTGCCCCGGCTCGGAGAGATCGGCAATAGGCTCTATTTCCACCTCATCGCGCTGGGACTGGCCTGCACGGTAGATGACCGTTCCGATAGGGACTTTGATGTAGTTATGCTCGGCACTCCGGCCATGCTTGTCCTTTCCCTTACCGTGACCTCCACGCTTGGAGCGGATCAATGGCTCGAAAAACAAGGCTACCAGGCTGTCCACATCGTGGTCGGGCACGAGGATGATATCGCCACCCTTGCCACCATCACCACCATCCGGGCCGCCACGCGGGACGAACTTTTCGCGGCGAAAGCTGCAGCAACCATTTCCACCATCACCCGCTTTGGCATGCAC
>JBIKUM010000184.1:0-6447 GCA_044347585.1 Terrimicrobiaceae bacterium | reverse complement strand
CCTGCCCGCAAAGGGGCCGACATGACTGGACAAGTCGAACTCGAATTGGAAAACGAGGGAGTTTTGAGTATGGAAACTCGATCGATCGAGTGCTATGATTTCAGCATGAGCACCAGCCCCTCGATTGAAACGCTGCGCGACTTGGACCGGCAATACCACCTGCATCCCTTCACGAACCATCTGGACATGCACCAGCCCGGCACGCACCTGATCAAGTCAGGCGATGGATGCCACCTCATCGATGAGAACGACCGCCGTCTGCTGGATGGACTCGCCGGCCTCTGGTGCGTGAATGTGGGCTACAGCTGCGCTCCCATCGTTAAGGCTGTTGAAGCCCAGATGACGAGGCTTCCCTACTATCCATCGTTTTTCAACACCACCACCGAGCCGCCCATCCGCGTTGCGGAATTTCTGGCAAAAAAAGCTCCCGCCCGCGTGAACCGCACAGTCTTTTCAAATTCCGGCTCCGAGGCGAATGAAACCGCTCTCAAGCTGATCCGCTCCTATCACAAGCTACGAGGCCAACCCGAAAAAAAGAAAATCCTCTCCCGCACATTTTCGTATCATGGCGTGACGCTGGCCACTTCGAGTCTCACCGGCCTACCGACGGTCTATGAGCCTTTCGATCTGCCGCTGCCAGGCTTCATCCATGTTCCCGGGCCGCATCCCTATGGATATAACTCGCCGATGGATGCCGAAGCGTTCGGCCGCTGGTGTCTTGAGGAAACCGCTCGCGTCATCCGCGAAGAAGGCCCCGAAACCATTGCCGCCATGTTCGTCGAGCCTATTCAAGGCGCTGGCGGCGTCATTCCGCCGCCTCCTGGCTATCTAACCGAACTCCGCGAACTCCTCCGAAAAAATGACATCCTCTTCGTCGCCGACGAAGTCATCACTGCTTTCGGGCGTGTCGGCGACTGGTTCGCCAGCACTCTTTGGAATCTGGATCCCGACATCATCACATTGGCAAAAGGCATCACCAGCGGCTACCTGCCACTCGGTGCCACCATGGTCAGTGATGAAATCGCCGAGACCGTTTTCAAAGGCGGCTATTTCGCCCACGGTTTCACCTACTCCGGGCACCCCACAAGCGCCGCCGCCGCCCTCGCCAATCTCGAAACGATTGAGAACCTCGGCCTCATCGAGCGCGTCCGCGACGATGTCGGCCCCTACTTTCAGAAAAAACTCCACGCCTTTGCATCCCACCCTGCCGTCGGCGAAATCCGGGGGCATATGCTCATCGGCGCCATCGAACTCCTCCCGAAAGGCGGCCGCGAAGCTATTACTCCCGCCACCTCTCTCGGAATCCCCGCTGCCGCACACATTCGCAACGAAGGCTCGATCGTCCGAGGCATCCGCAACCTCATCGCCGTGGCGCCGCCGCTTATCATCACCCACGCCGAAATCGATGAGCTCTTCGCCAGCATCGAACGCGGATTGGAGAAGCTCTGGGAGTGAGAAGCTATCCTTTGCCGGGCTCTTGAATCACCAACCAGTAGCGCGTGCCCTTGAGTTGGCCGCTGCTCACGAGGGCTCCCTTTTCCACAAGGTCCTGCAAATCCCGAGTGGCCGTGGCGCGTGATGTTCCAGTGATAGCGAGGTAGTTTTCCGCGCTCAGACCGCCTTTGAATCCATTCGGTCCCTGGCGCGCCATGCGCAAGATGGCCTTTTCCTGCCGCTCGTTCAAATGCCCCCGCAAACGGTCGAGCATCCTTGTTTCTTTTATAAGAAAATCCAACCAGCTTTGGGATTCCCCCTGCGCGCGGAGAATGGTTTCGGCGAAATAGACCAACCAGTCTGTGATCTCGTTGCGCTTGTTGCTGTGCTCGAGCATGTCGTAGTAGGTCTTGCGTCCGCAATGAATCGTTGCCGAGAGAGCGATCAAGACCGGGTGGCCCAAGCCCTCGGCGATCGATTTTTCAGCCAATGCCCGCCCGATGCGTCCATTCCCGTCTTCGAAGGGATGGATGCTGACAAAATAAAGATGGCAAATTCCTGCACGCGTCAGGATCGGTAAGCGGTTGTCGCCATTGGGAGCCGTTCGGGCATACCACTCCAGAAATCGATGCATCTCACCCGGAACCATTGAGAAGGGAGGGGCCTCGAAATGCACTTTGGGGTCGTAGATGGCACCAGACACCACCTGCATGGGATCGCCGCCGACGCGATAACCTCCTATCGAACTCAAGTCGCGCCGACCATTCATCAACAGGCCGTGCCAATGCAAAAGACGCGACTCGTCGAGCGTTGCGTCAAATTGCTTGTGAAGTTCCACCATCAATTCGGAAATCCCCTTCTCCGCCGGAGGAATTCTTTGGGAATCGGTGGACAAGCCAAATTGGCGACGGATGGAGGATTGGACGCTTTCGCGATTCAGAATCTCGCCTTCAATTTCAGAGGTTTTCATGGCCTCCTCGCTCATCATTTCCACAGCCAGCAAATCCCTTTTCTCATCCGCCAAATGCGTAAAGGTTCCTGAATAAAAACCCGCCTCCCGTAGGAATTTTTCCTCAAGAGCAGCCAATCTTCCGGCATCAAAACGAAAATTCGGCCAATCGCTTTGCTGCCAATTCCAGCGTGTTAAGTCGGGCATGAGTTATATGAGTCAAATATATAGCTCATTTTCGAGACATTTTTGAGCTATATTCCGAAGTTTATGAAATCTCAGGCACCGTGCTGCACTGGGCATCGATCACTGACGCCAGGTGCGCGTTCGTTTTTGAGCAATTTTTTACCTTCCGCTCCTTTTCAAAAGAAGATCGGGCGTTTATAGGGCTCGGACGATGAAATTCATTTTGCAAATCCTCACCATTTTTCTTTTCGCATCCAGCCTGCCAGCGGGAGCCGCGATTCAAATTGGCGCCGTCTGTTGCGATTCCGGCGCGCAGGCTGTTTTAGACGAACCGTCTTGGCGAGGTGCTCAACTGGCTGTGGCGGAAATCAACAAGGCCGGTGGCATTCGCGGCGAGCAGGTGGAAATGGTTCGAATTTCTGGAAACAGCAGCGCCGCCGACCTGAAAAATGGTGTGGCCGCGTTTTTGGAAAAAAACCAACTCGCAGGAATGGTGGGTCTTTCGGACAGCGATCTCGCATTGGCGGCGGCGCATCAGGCCTTGAAGCGCGGAGTTCCTTTTGTGACCTCGGGTGCCTCCTCGCCGAAGCTGCCGGGCTTCCTGGGTTCGGGTTTTTACATGGCCTGCTTCGGAGACAATGTCCAAGCCGCTGCGGCGGCGGAGTGGATCGCTCAAGCAAAGGGCGCGAAGACGGCTTCCATCATCTATGATCCTGCATTCAGCTACACGCGATTGCTGAAGGCTTATTTTTCAAGGGCCTTCCGGCGCGGTGGCGGCAAGATCACTTCCACGCTTTCCTACACTCCTGGGCAGACCCTGCTCGTCGGCCCCGCCATTCTCAAAGCGGATGCCATTTTCCTGGCCACGGGATCGGCGGCGGACGCCATGCCGGTGATCCGTCAACTCCGCTCCATGGGCTTTCCAGGCCCCATCATGGGGGGTGACAGTTATGACAATCCCCCCGCTTGGATGAATAATCCCGCCGCACCAGATGTTTTCTTCACCACCCATGCCTTTCCGACAACCCGCAAGGCATCAGCGGCCTTTGTGCGCAATTACAAAAAGGCGTTTCGTTCCAACCCCGATTCGTTTTCAGCGCTGGGATACGATGCCACACGAGCCCTGCTTGCTGGCATCCAAAAATCCAAGGATGCGAATCCAAAAAATGTCCGCGCGGCATTGGCGTCCGGCATTCATATCGATGGACTGACAGGTCCCATTGTCCTCAATAAATCTCAGCGCATTCCCAAAAAACCTGTCGCCTTGGTCGATGCCTCGGACCCCGAAAACCAGAAGCTGCAAATCACACCTGCCTTCGTTCCGGCACCTTAATTCTGTGAATCCGCGTTGGATCGGTTAAATCGAGTCATGGTCAAAATATTGCTCGTTGAGGACAATGAGATGAACCGCGACATGCTCTCGCGGCGTTTGGCGAAACGGGGATTCGAAGTCGTCATGGCGGTGGATGGAGCGGAGGGTGTGTCCATGGCGCGCTCGGCGGCTCCTGATCTGATTCTCATGGATATGAGCCTGCCTGTCATGGATGGGTGGACGGCAACGCGGGTCTTGAAGGCGGATGCCGCGACGCGGGGCATTCCGGTGATCGGTCTCACAGCGCACGCCATGGCGGGCGACCGCGAGAAATGTCTGGAAGCGGGATGCGACGAGTATGACACGAAGCCGGTGGATTTCCCCCGCTTGCTGGAGAAAATCCAAGTTCAGCTTGATAAAAAACCTGCCGCTTGAACTCAGACTCACACGCCTCCCCAGATGTAGCGTCGCAGTTGCGGCATGATCTGAAGACGCCGGTCAATCACATCATCGGCTACAGCGAGATGTTGCTCGAGGATGCAGAGGAGTGCGGCAACGAGTCGAACGCCTCGGATTTGAAAAAAATCCGCTCAGCCGCGCAGGAGTTGCTGGGATTGATCAACACAAGGATGACCTCAGGCGGGCTTGCGGAGACCCCGAAATCAGCGAACGCCTCGTCGTTGAAGTTCGATGATTTCAAGCGGGCGGAGAGAACTTTTCACGGTCGTGTGCTTGCGGTGGATGACAATCGCGAGAATCTCGATGTGCTGGCGCGCCGCCTGACCCGAAATGGTCTGGAGGTCGAGACAGCGGAGAGCGGTTTGGCGGCTTTTGATGCGATCCGCTCGACGGCTTTTGATTTGGTGCTCCTCGATGTGATGATGCCAGAGGTGGACGGCTACGCGGTGCTGCGGGAACTGAAGTCAGCCCACGAGACGCGGGATATCCCTGTGATCATGATCTCGGCGTTAGATGAATTGGACAGCGTAGTTCGGTGCATCGAGGCGGGCGCGGAGGATTATCTGCCAAAGCCCTTCAACCCGACCCTGCTCGAAGCCCGCATCGGCGCCTGCTTGGAAAAGAAAGCTCTTCGTGATGCAGAGCAGGGGCATTTGCGAAAAATCGAAGAGACCCAAAATCGCCTCGACAAGGAACTCGCTGAGGCGGCTGCCTATGTGAGATCGATCCTGCCCGAACCACTGAAATCCCCGCTCCCGGTGCACTGGAAATACCGTCCCTCGAGCGAGCTTGCGGGGGATTCCTTCGGCTACCATTGGATCGATGCGGAGCATTTTGCGATTTACCTGCTGGATGTCTGCGGGCACGGCGTCGGCGCGTGTCTCCTCTCGGTTTCGGCCATCCATCTCCTGCGCTCGGGCTCGCTCCTGGGAGTTGATTTCAAGAATCCCGGCGAGGTTCTCTCTGCCTTGAACGGCGCTTTTCCAATGGAGAAGCAGAACAACCTCTACTTCACAATCTGGTATGGCGTGTATCACGCGCCAAGCCGCACTTTGAGCTATGCCAGTGGCGGACACCCGCCCGCGCTTCTCTTGTCGCCTGATGGCTCTGGAGCTTTCCAATCCCAACGCCTCTCCTCGCATGGCATGATCATCGGGGTGATGGAAAATATGCATTTCGCAACGCAGACTTGCCGCATTCCGAATGATGCCCGGCTTTTTGTGATCTGCGATGGATGCTACGAAGTCCGCGACCCATCGGGCGAGATGGCGGATTACCAAGCCTTCGAGACATTCATGCTGGCGAACGCCGCCGGCCCTGATCCGCTTGAGGCTCTCGAGCTGTGGGCTCTCGAAAAGCACGGAGCAAGCACGCTCGATGACGATTTTTCCATTATGGAAATTCAATTCCCAGCATGAAGGAGGAGCGCTCCATTCGCATCGGCCATTCGATGGCGGAAGTCGCATCCGCACTCGATCAGGCCGAAAGCTGGCTCAGCGAAAGGAACGCCTCGCAAAGAGCCCGTTGCTTCGTGGGCCTGGCCATCGAGGAACTCGCCACAAACTGGATCAAATACGGTTGTTCGGATGTCGGCCCTCACTTCATGACATTTCATTTGCAACTCGGCGGCGAGCGCATGAGCCTGCAGTCAGTCGATCATGGACACCCATTCAACCCGTTGGAGTTTCCCGAACCTTCGACCGCACTGCCTCTGGAGGAGCGCGAAATTGGAGGCCTTGGCATTCTTCTCTTGCGAAAAATGGCGGATCACATGAGCTATGAGCACCGAGACGGGTGCAATATCCTGACTCTCGAAAAAACCTGCCCGACATCAGACCATGAGCAAACTTGAGATTCCAATCCGCTCGAATCCTTACGCGGAGTCCTTCCGCGAAGTCACCATGGCATTGAGAGGTGTCTTGAATTCAACGACGGCCTCCGGATGTGAAAGGGAGACCGCGGGGCTTGGACATTTCATCGCGGGACTCCGCCAATGAGTAACAAAAACGGCGGCTCTGCGACTGGAGGCGGGCATTTTTGGAAATCCCTGCTGCGCTTCGGCATGGCGCGTCAGTTGCAATTCCTTGTCGCGCTCGCGGCCATTGTC
>JBIKUM010000340.1:0-3076 GCA_044347585.1 Terrimicrobiaceae bacterium | reverse complement strand
TTTGTTGATCTTGTTCTCGGTGCCGGTGACCTCGATAGCGAGCTTCTCGGCTTGGACATCGATGATCTTCGCGCGGAAAATATCGCAGATCTGCATCACCTCGGCGCGGGTCTTGGATGTGGCATTAACGCGGAGCAGCACGAGCTCGCGGTCCACATACTCCTCGTCGCGGAAATCTTGGACATCGATCACATCAACGAGCTTTTCCAGTTGCTTGGTGACTTGCTCAAGAACCTTGTCGTCACCGCGGACCACGATCGTCATGCGGGAGGCCGAGGCGTCCAAAGTGGGCCCGACATTGAGAGTGTCGATATTGAATCCGCGACCGCTGAACATGCCCGCCACGCGGGTCAGCACGCCGAATTTGTTCTCAACGAGAATCGATATGGTATGACGCATGAAATGTGAAAAGAGCGGGGATACTGGGTGAGCGCGGCGGGCGCGTCAATCCTTTCCGCGAATCCGAGCGGCTCCGCCGATTAAAAAAAGTCGACACCTTTTGTGGGATCGAATTTGTGAACAACGATGTCGATTGGAACAACCATCCCCTCGCTGTTTAAAATCACATTTCCGGAATGGAAATCGGCTATCTCGATCCCCAGATCGGCATTTGCCCAGACCTCGTATTTTGCAAAATGGCCTTCGGATGGAAAGAACCCAAGCGACTCTAAAAAATGTATGAGTTGCTCCGGCGTTGCGTGAGATGCACCTGCCGGATTCTGTTCGATGAAGTCCTGCGCGTGGATCAATCCCAAGCTCCCGTCTTCGTTTTCGAATTTTCCGACGATCGTTGCGGAATCATTGAACGCTTCGTTGCTCGCAGCAATTCGTCGGAGGTATTCCAGCGGAGTGGCTTTGCCAGGCCCTTTGTCAATGGAGTGTCCAAAACGACCATAGGCAGTGGCTTTAAAAACCATGCCATCTTGAAACCAGACGAAATGTTCGGAAGCTATCGTAGCAGGTGCCTCGAGCGCTCCAATATCATACCAAGGTATGCTTGAGCTTTCTCTGATGGCTTGCTCTTCGGCATTCCAGGCGGATGTGCCGGGTTGTGCCGCTTGAATTGCGCGACTGCTTGCTCCCACGATACGGGCGATTTCTTGTGATGCTGTAATGGTGGTTCCTCCATTGCTTCCCGAAATAATCCATGAGCTGATGCGAGTCAACCCGTGCCCCTTGGAAATCTGTTTGGAGCGCCCATGCTGCGGGTCAGGAAACGCAAAAAAGCCCGAGGCTTGCTGCCCCGGGCTTTTTCGAAGGAAATGGCGCGTCAGGCAAAAACCCCGACTGATTTTTCGGCGCGTTTGCGCGCGTTGGCGTCGAGAATTTTTTTGCGGAGACGGAGCGATTGGGGAGTGACCTCTACATACTCGTCGGGCGCGATGTATTCGAGCGAGCGCTCGAGGCTCATCACGATCGGAGGTGCGAGCGAGATGCCCTTGCCGTCACCTTGGCTTCGCATGTTGGTCAATTTTTTCGCCTTGCAGGGGTTCACCGGCATGTCGTCGGGGCGAGCGTTTTCGCCAATGATCATTCCCTCGTAGATTTCCTCTTGCGGCCCGATGAAGAGGCGACCGCGCACCTGAATGCTGTCGAGCGCGTAGGCCATGCTGGTGCCGCCTTCCATGGAAACGAGCACACCGTTATTGCGGCTTGGAATCTCGCCTTTGTGCGGTCCGTATTCCTTGAAGAGGTGACTGGCGATGCCGTGACCCTTGGTGAGGTTAACGAGATCGGTTTCAAAGCCGATGATTCCACGCGTCGGCGTGATGGCTTGAACCAGGACGCTGTGCGGGTTGTGCTCCATATTGACGATCTCGGCTTTGCGGCCGGCGAGGTTTTGCAGAATGTCACCAAGGTTCTCTGGCGGGACATCGACATAGAGGGTCTCCATCGGCTCAAGCACGGAGCCGTCCTCTGCGCGCCGGAAGATGACCTCTGGGCGGGAAACGAGAAGCTCGAATCCCTCGCGGCGCATTTGCTCGACGAGCACGGCGATTTGCATTTCGCCACGGGCCTTCACATCAAAGTGGCCTGCAACATCGGTGTCTGCGACCATGATGGAAACATTGCCGCGTGTCTCGCGGATGAGGCGGTCGCGAATCTGACGCGCGGTGAGCAGCTTTCCCTCACGGCCAGCCAGTGGCGAGTCGTTCACGCAGATTTTCATAGAGATTGTAGGCGGATCGATCTCGACAAATGGCAGGGCCTCGCGTTCCTCGGTGTCCACCAGCGTCTCGCCGATGAAAATCTCCTCGAATCCGCTGATACCCACGATGTCGCCGGCCAATGCCTCTTGGACCTGCACTTTTTCCAATCCCTCGTGGGAGAAAATCGCCGTGATCTTGGCCTTTTCCTTCTGCCCGCCCTTGTGAATGCAGACGATTGTTTGACCCATCTCAACCTTGCCGCTGATGATGCGTCCGTAGGCGATACGGCCGAGGTAGTCGCTGTAGTCGAGGTTCGACACGAGCATGCGGAAAAAGTCCACATCAGGCTTAGGTGGCGGCGGGATGTGTTTCACGATTGCCTCGTAGAGAGGCTCCATGTTGTCGCTGGAATCCGTGACTTCGTTTTTGGCGAAGCCCTGCTTGGCGCTGGCGTAAATATGAGGGAAGTCGAGCTGTTCGTCACTTGCGCCGAGTTCCATGAAAAGCTCGAACACCATGTCGAGAACCTTGTGCGGGCGGGCATTCTCGCGATCGATTTTGTTGATGACCACAATCGGCTTGAGACCATTTTCCATCGCCTTGCGTAGAACGAATTTCGTTTGCGCCTGCGGGCCGTCGTGGGAATCCACCACAAGAAGCACACCGTCCACCATCTTCATGATGCGCTCGACCTCTCCGCCGAAGTCGGCGTGGCCGGGAGTATCCACGATGTTCACATGGTAATCCTTCCAGCGGAATGCAGCGTTCTTGGCACGAATGGTGATGCCTTTTTCCCTCTCCAGATCCATCGAGTCCATCATGCGCTCGTCGGTTTTTTGGTTGGCGCGGAAGGTTCCTGCCTGCTTGAGAAGCTGGTCAACGAGTGTCGTTTTGCCGTGATCGACGTGTGCGATGATAGCGATGTT
>JBIKUM010000607.1:0-3078 GCA_044347585.1 Terrimicrobiaceae bacterium | reverse complement strand
CCCTAGCGGTTGTCGCAATAGTCGTTAAGAGTCATATAAAAAATGACTCACTTACAATAAAAATGCTTTATCTATCCGCTCCGTGGCGAGTCTCTGAAAGTGGGCTCAGAAAGGTCATGCGACGTTTGGAGAGTGAAGAGTTTATAACTACTATCCAGTGTCATCTGGACCGCCGAACACGATTGGTCACCCCAACTAAAAAGCTGTTGGCACTAACATCAAGGCTAATCCTGACCGCACCTCAAAAGATCTTCTCAGAGGATTATCCTTCTTGAAGATGGGTCAGATTCAACCCAACTCGCTTCCAATAAGCAGGGCGGTTGTTCCAGCACTTTGTCTTGATCTTCTCGTAGCCGTGCGCCCTCATCGTTTGCGAGAACAACTTGCTGATGCCTTTACTGTCATATGCTGAATCAGCGTGAAAGTAGGTCTGGAAGTGCCCGATTGCGTCTGTGCCGAAAGAGTTTGCGATGAGCCAGTATTTAGGTTTCACTGAATTTATAACATCAGTCAGATGCTCAATAGGTCTGTCAAAGTGTTCAAAATACTCTGATGCAAAAACCAAGTCTGCTTTGACTTTTCGGTGACTTGGAACAACTTTGAAGCCAACCCGCTTGCCAAGACGTGCAGCTAGATTTGCTTGAACCGTGTCTGGTAGGTTCGTACCAGTTACTTTTGCAGCAGGGAAAATCTCTTTCAATGCTGCTGTCGTGTAGCCGAAGCCACAGCCCAAGTCTAGAATTGACTGTGCTTGGATGTCTGAGACGATACTTCTAGTGAAAAGACTCGTGTCTTTACCAATATCCCGCAGGTAACGCCTTGAGTAGCGAATCCAGCAAAGCCAAAGTTCGCAGACATAGTAGGTGTCTGAATAAACTGAAAAATCAGGCTGGTTTCGCTTCAGGGAAGTCTGCCAACGCTTCTTTAAATCTGTAATTCGTTTCAGATGCTTCGGGTTGAAATCACGACCGTCATGAGACTGAATGTGACTCGTAGCAATCTGAAGCGCAAGATCCGTGTCTATGTCTATCACAGTAGCGCAATCAGCAAGAAACTGGATCAAGTCTGATTTTGAAATCGCATCAAGTGTTGGCATCAACTACCTCTGAATCCACGAAGAACCCATCTCATCAGAAAGAATCCTGCTGTACAACACGCTATGAGGAGCATTGGCAGTGCTATGAAAGCAAGAAGAAAGATTCGCATCGCCTCTTTGCTTTGCTCATCTTTAACCATATTAAGCGGCAAGGCGATGCAGTCAATGCTGGACCCCTTAGATTTGTCGCACTCCTCCTTAGCTGCAGCACGAACGGCACGTTCCGACCAAGGACCCAAGTCAAAGTAACTCGCTAATTCTTTGTAAAGGTATGCGAGACCAAAAGCGATCCAAATCGCCCAAAGGGCAATTACAAGCCTGAAAAGACCCCGTCCTAGCGCAATTGACATTTGAAGAGTTGAACCGTTGAATGATTATGTTAGTTGCCCACCTAACGCAAGATTTTTAATGGTAGAACTATCTTGTCTCTCTGTGAGCGTATTGGAATACTAATCTTTTCCGAACATTGATTGATAATTTTCTGAACACGATTTCCGACAAGCATCTACTCAGTGCAAATCATCGTGCAGAGCACCACGATTTCTGAACGCCAAATCTTGCGAAATAGAGACTGAAAGCATAAAACGCATCTGACTTTTCGTCATCGTGTTTATACGGAAATGGTACTTCAAGCAGGCGCAGTCTTCCACTCTCTTTGTTCTTCAACAGCCCATCGTGCAGCCTGAACGAACTCCCGCTGCTCTTCCGAAAGTACCGAATAGAACTTAAAAACCGAGGCGAGTGCATCAAGCACCTCAGGAGGATCGCTGATGTGCTTCTGTGAAGTTAACATTGCTTCTAGATGATCTAGGCGATCTTCAATTTTTTGTCTGATGGTACTCATCGTAAAAGTTCTCCTCAGGGTCTGTGTGAAGTGTCAGGGATCAGAACAATCAATAGGTTCGGGTGTCGTGAAAGCATTTGTTTGACGGTTGCATTGAAATCACGCAAATGTGCGTCTGTCACTTGTGTCTTCGTGTCAGCTGAAATCTGAGTGATTGCAAGAGCAGCCTTTTCAACCCGTCGCAGATCAGCCTCGGAAAGTTTCATACTGCTGCTGCTGCTGATTGAGATGCAGCTGCTGCTGACGGAATCTCAGGCAAATCAAAAACATCTCTGCGTGATCTGATGTGCGAAAGATAGAATTCAAGTGCTTTACGTGAAAAGAAACTGACTGGAACATCTAATCTAGAACATTCTTCACGAACTTGAAAGTCAAGCAGACTCGGCAATCTGGTGTTCACGGTTCGGTTGTAGCGTGGGATCTGGTTCGCTTTTTTTCTTGGCATGTGGTGGTGTCTCCTGTCTATCGGTAGGCTTTGATGCTTTGTTGTGAGTAAAGTGTTTGCGCTCTATTTATTGTATAAGTGACACGAAAATGCACGCTCACAGAAACTGATCAAGGAGGGTTCGTGCTTCGTCAAGGGAATCTTCGTGGTGCAGCTGCTTTTGGTGGTGCCTCTTTGGAAGCACATTGGGTGCAGACATCTTCACAGTCAAGTATTCTTTGTCGGACTCTGATGCTGATTTGATCCAAGCGCAAAGCGTGACAGTAACGGATTCTTGATCTGCGTCTAAGATGCGTTGCAGATTCTGGATCAACTCTGGTGTGAATGTGAATTCACCCGTCAAGTCGGGTGCTCTGGAATTCCATTTGTTTTGATTGCCAAATAGAACACCAAATGCTGAGATTGTCTGATGCTGCTGCTCCTGCTGGTGTCGTCTTGGATGATTCTGACGCTGAAGTGTTCTTGAGCGTTTCTGGTGCTGGTTTCTCATGTGGTGTTGTCTCCTCAAGCTTCTTTTGGTTTTATCTATAAAAGCATATAGATCGTCTTACATCGTATTTAGACATCTTTAGATGTTCAGTTTTCTGATTTCACGCTTGATTTGCTCTAGATTCAATGCTCACTTCGTTCGCATTGGTTCGCTTCGCTCACCGACTTCTTGAGTTTGATTTTGTATAGTTTTTGTTACTTTAG
>JBIKUM010000339.1:0-3083 GCA_044347585.1 Terrimicrobiaceae bacterium | reverse complement strand
CTTGCATCGGAAATTGGTTTTTAGCGGTTCGTTATTTCAAATTTGTGTTCACCCATTCGATGAATCCAGGCACGCCCCCGCCTTTATAACCAACCTCGCGGGCGAGTTCCTTGCCATCAGGGCCAAGGAGAATGACGGTTGGGAATCCTTGCACTTTATACTGCGCGGCGAGTTGTTGATTCCGCTCTTTGATCTCCGGTGCCTGCGGCTTGCTGCGAGGGAAGTCCAGCTTCACCAGCACCAATTTGTCTTTTGCGAATTCCCCGAAGGCGGGCTGCTCAAAGACATCCTTGTTTTGCTTCATGCAGGGTGGGCACCAGTCCGAGCCAGTGAATTCAAGAAGAACTGGCTTCTTATCAGCGGCGGCTTGGGCTGTCGAAGCCGCATAATCAGTGCTCCAAAGGTCAGAGGCTTGCACAGAGGCCGCGGCGAGGAGAATGCAAAAAAGTATCGTTTTCATAAATCACATCATGAACAGGGTCGCCCTGATTTCAAATGCAAACTCGCCCCGTGGGACATTCACCCGAGCATTCTATAAAAAGACATCGCCACCATGACGCTCACGATTTATCAAATTCGACATCTCATGAGCCTGCCTGAACTGAAAGTCGCCCTCTTGGATCTCGGGACATCCGTTGTTTTGACGCTGGATGGCCATCTAAACGCTCTCACGGTGGATTCTCTTGAAAAGTCCCTGGATGCCGTTTTGGCGACGGAAACACGCCGCGTCATTTTCGATTGCGCGACTCTTTCATTTACCAGCAGCGCGGGCTTGAGGGTCTTTCTTTCGACAGTGAAGCGCATGAAAACCCGTGGCGGCACCTGTGCCTTTGCGGGACTGACTCCGACCGTGCACGAGGTTTTTGAAATGGCCGGATTTCTTGAGGCTATGGAAGTCCATGCCACGCGAGAGGTGGCATTGGTTTCAAAAACCTCCTGAAACACAGGCCGTGATTCCGGGAGGGCCATCGTCCCGCATGGCCCAAATTTCAGTCACGGAAGGCTAGGAATCACTTTCAGACACAATCCCCGCTCAAAATCGCGCGAAATAACGCCTTTTGCCAACGCTGCTGCGCGGCTGAAGTGGGGCAAGCGAGACGATGCCTCTCCCTTGGGACGACGCGCTCGCATCAAGCCTGTGGGGTTTTCTCAGCCTTGGGCTTTTTTGTTTTGCGGGGCAGGGTGACGGTGAAAGTGGAACCTTTGCGCAATTTGCTTTGGGCTTCGATATCGCCGCCGAGCATTCGGCAGAATCGGCGGCTGATGGCGAGGCCGAGGCCTGTGCCGCCGTATTTGCGTGTCGTCGATTCATCTGCCTGGGTGAATGGATCGAAGAGCCTTTCCAGTTGGGCCGGCTTGATGCCGATGCCTGTGTCTGAGATGGCGAAGGAGATGAATTGTCGCCGCCGGTGCAGGTGGGTGCTGACAACGATCTGGATTTTTCCAGCTTTGGTGAATTTGGCGGCGTTGCTGAGGAGATTAAAGAGGGTTTGGCGGATTTTGGTCAGGTCGCTGTGCATAACACCTATGTCATCGGGCATTTCCACTGTGAGCGTGTTGCCGTTTTTTTGCACGGTCGGCAGCATGGTCGATTCGATGTCCCGGATCATCCCGGCGATATCGATGTCTTCGCAATAAAGGGTCATCTTGCCGGACTCGATTTTCGAGAGGTCGAGCACATCGTTGATGAGTTCGAGCAAGTGCTTGCCGGCGCTTTGAATTTTTTGCAGGTCGGGCACAAAGCCCTCTTGGCCGACTTCTACGGCCTCTTCCGCCAGCATTTCGCTGTAGCCGATGATCGCGTTCATCGGAGTGCGGAGTTCATGGCTCATATTGGCGAGGAAGGCACTCTTCGTGCGGTTTGCCGACTCGGCCAGTTTGACGGCCTGGGCGAGTTCCGAAGTGCGGTCGGCGACGGTGGACTCGAGGTTCAAGTTCCACTCGGCGAGAGTTTGTTCCCGGTCCTTGATGCGCTCCGCCATGGTTTCAAAAGTGCGGGCCAAATCTCCGAATTCATCCTTCCTGCGGAGGAGGTCGGAGAGTTGGAGATCTTTAAATTCGCCTTCCTGCAAGGCCGAGGATGCGGCGCGGAGGCGTAGAACCGGCCCCGAGAAGCGCCTTGCGACGAAGGCGGCAAGAACGACCGCCAGAAAAACGCCGCCCATCCCGATCTGGAGGGTCTGCCACGCCATTTGCACTACAGGCTCAAGGATGATGGCTTCAGGCACGACGAGGACGAGTTTCCAGCCAGCCATGGGCGCGGTCGCCCAATAAACGCGCATGGCGCGATTGTTGGCGGTGAAGGTCGCAGTTCCCTCCGCCTGCCGGGCGATTTCCTTCCCAGCCGGAAGAGTCGACAGATCGGCTCCGGGAAAATCCTTTCGCAACATGAGCGTGGGCTCGGGATGGGCTATGATACGGCCGCTGCGACTCACGAGATATGCTATCTGATCGTTGGTTTTATCAGTCGCCGCATCCATGTGGAGTCGGATGTGAATCATGCTCACCATGCGGCGGATTTGCTCCAGCGAGAGATCGGCGCCGGCCACCCCGAGGAATTCCTGGTTCTTGCCGATGACGGGAACAGTCAGGCTGACCATACTGGCATTGCCTGCGCCTTCGTCGAAGTAGGGTTCAGTAAAAAACAGCGCCTTTGAGGTTTTGGGCCCCTGATACCATTCCTGCCCTGGCGCGCGGTAGTCGTATTCAAGCGGGGTGAGGTTGGGCCAGAATTTGCGGTGGAAGGCTAGGAGGGAGTCGACATTCTCGTAGGCGATGTAGAGCCCGTAAACATCCTCTGGGGGCGTGCGAATCATCAACTCACGGAGGAAATTCGTCATGGCCGGGTCGGGCGCGTTGCCGTAGGCCTCCTGCAATGTGGCGATGCTGCGCGGCAGCATGGCGATGCGGGAAAATAAATCATCCAGTTCGCGGGCGGAGTCGGTCACTTCCGTGATGGCTCGCGCATTGGCCACTTTCAGCAATTCTGCCCTGCCGAGGCGGTAGTTTGTCCAAGTGGTAATTCCGACGGCGACAATTGCCGCGAGCGCGACAAGGAATTTCAACATACGCGCCATGCCGAA
>JBIKUM010000606.1:0-3088 GCA_044347585.1 Terrimicrobiaceae bacterium | reverse complement strand
TCCGATATTCCCTGCGATGGCCAAATGCATGGCGGTGAAATTAGCCCGCAATCCTACCCCTCCCCCCGCCTTTTTTTCCACAACTCCCCTCCGCCCTCAAAACTGAAAACTCCCAACTCCAAACTGCAAACTCCCAACTGAAAACTCCCAACTGAAAACTCCCAACTGAAAACTGAAAACTGAACCCTGCACCACATTGCCGCCCCCACCCGTGTGCGAAGGCCGCAAAACTCAACCGAACGAACGGACCTCAATCCCGAATGCAGCGGACTGAAAAGCCGTCTCGCTTAGGATGCGTACTGTAACGGTTCATACTTGAAAGACCTGAATGCAAAGCACGCCCCCATGCATAGCCTCCATTCGGTGTGGCAGACCACCAGTAACCATCGACTATCATAACGTTAAAGTAGCCGTAGCTAGAATTGCGGTATCCACCTGGCAGTCCTGAAAAGCCACTTGAGTTATTTCCATCCCATGCAGGCGCCAGCGATTTAAGTGCACCTCCAGCTGTAGAAGCACCACCAAGTGAATTAGTCAGTGACGTCCATTCAACATCACTTGGTAAGTGGAATCCCGAGGGACACAGTCCACGCGCATCGTTTACCGCGTACCAATTGTACAAGCGTCCGTAGGTTTCCAAATTCATCACTTCATCACTACTCCCGGCATAAACTACTGAAGTTCCCTCACCATACACCGCCTGTGCTCCTGAGGTGGTCGAAGTCCACTGGGCATCGGTCAAATTCCCTGGAATCGGATCGCCGTTGCGGTAGTTGTCGGAGCGCAGGTTTTCCGCAAACCAGCACTGCGTGCCGATGCCCACGAGGGCGTAAGTGTGGCCGTCGAAGGTGACGCTGGAGGCGCCGCCGCATTGGGCGGGGCCGAAGGTGCATGATCCATCGTCCTCAGTGGCTGATGGATCAAAATTCAATGCGTTGTCTTCCGTGCAACCGCTAACCTCATCCTCGGCACAGACACCGTCGTTGTCGGGGTCAAAGCAGGTCCCAGGTTCAGCATCTTTGAGGCAACGTATTGCAAATCCATAGTGTGGATCAAAGTAGTCCCTCTGAATGCTCCCTGTTTCAGAAAGTAAAGAACGTGACCATACTGTGCTCCCGTTTTGCGAGAAAGTCCACAGCTGACTTAAACTTCCCTGATGTGAAAAAACACCGTTGTAGTACCCGCGAATTCCTGTTGGTACAGCAGAGAATCCGCTTGTGTTGATTCCATCCCAGAAAAGCGAGTCCTGCGGAGATGCTTTCAATTTCATTCCGGCCACAAGGGGACCGCCGAGGTGGTTTTCCAAGATATTCCAATCCGTGTCGCTTGGAACATGAAAGCCTGACGGACATACTCCCCGCGCGTCGTTCACTACGTACAGATTATAAAGGCGCCCGAAAAGTTCCAAATTGGAAATTTCATCATCACTTCCATCAACTACTTCCGAAATCCCCTCGCCATAAATCGCTTGTGCACCAGACATTGCGGAAGTCCACTGCTCATCCGTCAAATTACCCGGGATTACATCTCCGTTGAGGTAGTTATCTGCGCGGAGGTTCTCCTTAAACCAGCACTGCGTGCCAATCCCCACGAGGTCGTAGGTATGGCCATCGAAGGTAACTATCGATGAACTACCACATTGAGCGGATTCTGCAAACAAACAAGTACCATCGTTTTCCGTAGCAGCTGGATTGAAGTTCGAAGCGGAGATATCCGTGCAACCGCTGATTTCATCCTCAGCACAGACACCGTCGTTATCGGGGTCAAAGCAGGTTCCAGGTTCGGCATGTTTGATGCATCGGATAGAGAATCCATAGTGTGGGTCGTAGTAATCTCTCAGCAGGCTTTCATTGCCGGAAAGCAGGTGCCGAGACCATCCAGCTGTCCCATTCTGACTTGACGTCCACATGTGCGTCAAACCACCCTGATTGTGGAAGTTTCCAACGTAGTAACCCCGATCCCCTGCTGGCAAGGCCGCAAAACCACTTGAGTTATCCCCATCCCAAGAAGGTGAATCCTGCGGTGACACCTTCAATTTCGTTCCCGCGATGGAGGCTCCGCCGAGATGCTGTTCTAAAGCAAACCATTCCGCATCACCGGGAACGTAGAATCCCGACGGACAAACTCCGCGAGCATCGCTCACTGCAAATCTGTTATACAAGCGTCCATAGATTGCCAAATTCAACGCTTCATCTTCTTCACCATCTTCGACCTGTGACAATCCCTCGCCGTACACCGTTTGAGCTCCAATCGTAGTTGATGTCCACTCCCCTCCGGTCAAATCCCCCGGAATCGCGTCGCCGTTGAGGTAATTGTCGGAGCGCAGGTTTTCCGCGAACCAGCACTGGGTGCCGATGCCCACGAGGGCGTAGGTGTGGCCGTCGAAGGTGACCGTGGAGAGGCCGCCGCACTGGGCAGGGCCGAAGGTGCACGAGCCATCGTCCACGTTCGCCGCAGGGTCGAAATTGAAGGCAAGCGAATCGATGCAGCCCGGAACCGGGCAGACGTAGGTCATCGCCGTGTCAATCGGGATGGTGAAGGTTTGCCAAACTCCGCACGCCTCCACAAACACTGAGTCCGTCAGATACGTCACCTCGCCGTAGACGGGCACGGAGGGACCGCTCCCACCACAGACCCCGCATGCGTCGACGATTCCGTTGCAGCCGTCCACGGGATTCCAAAGGCCATCCCCGTCGGAGTCGAGCTGACCGAACAACGCTAGCAGCGCTAGCAAGTCCGTAATGGTGATGGCGTTGTCGTTGTTTTGGTCCGGATTGTAGCAATCGCACGGCGCCTGCATCGTGCCTTGCGCTGCGGTAGAGCTCGGCAAAACAAGCAAACTGAATACCACGCACCCCACACCCAGCATCCAACTGGAAATCGAGCGTACACGAGGAAGGGAAGCAAAGGAGCCAGGAATAGCGCGGCGCATGGCATTCAATTTGGTTAACACAAATTAAATCCACCCGCTTCGCCCGCTCCGGTCTACATACACCCCCCATTTACACCCCTCAACCCGAAACTGAAAACTGCAAACTGAAAACTGTAAACTGAAAACTGTAAACTGTCACCTGCCCACCGCCTTCTC
>JBIKUM010000604.1:0-3099 GCA_044347585.1 Terrimicrobiaceae bacterium | reverse complement strand
GGCGGGCGGCTGACGGCTGCCAGCAGTGTCGGCCAGGGGGCGCAGTTTGCGGTTTGGTTGCGTTGTGAGCCGCTGGGTTGAGGGGCTCTGATTTCCGGGTTGGGCGGTGGTCGGTTTCTGAAGCCGTGCTTTCCGCCTTGAGGGCGGGCGTACTTTCTTTTGCTTCGCCTGTACGGACCGGGGACATGGTGGACACATGTACGCGGACATGGTTGACGGTTCAGTTTGTATCTTCGTGCTGGTTAAGGTCAATGGAGAGGCAGCGATGATGGGCGAAATAGACGTCAAAGACGCCGTCTTCAGTAGGCCGCAGGCGGATCGCGACATCGTGCCGATGGAGTGCATTGGACACCTTGAATTGGCGCCCCCGAAAGCGGAGTTCGCCATTCCATTTCACCCGCACAATCTCGTCATCCGGACCATACGCGATCGCCGGCAGAGCCTCCGGGAAGGCCCGCGGGCTGAGGCGATAGCGGGAGATCGGCGTTTCCATCTGCAAGGCTTCATGGGGCCGCTCGTGGTTATAGACCCTGCGCCAGCGGTCGAAGGCCGACTGGGCCTGCGCCAGATGAGCGAAGCTCTTGCCATTGAGCACTTCGGCCTTGAGCGAGCGGTGGAAGCGTTCCTCCTTGCCGTTGGTTTGCGGGTGATAGGGGCGACTATGGCTCAGGCGGATGCCCAGGCGAATCAACCACAAACCCAATTCGGTCACCTGCCCGGGTTGGCTCGGCGATCCCCAGGGCGCGCCATTGTCGAAATTCATGCGGACGGGCAACCCATAGCGGCGGAAGGCAGCCTCCAGGTGCTCGCGGACGGTGGGCGTGCGAGTGTTGCCGCAGGCTTGCAGCAGCAGGTTGTAGCGGGAGTGGTCGTCGAGCACGGTCAGCGGCGAGCAACGTCCCTGCAAGGTCTCGAAATGCCCCTTGAAGTCCGCTTGCCACAGGGCGTTGGGGAGTTCGTACTCGAAGCGCTGCCAGGCCTTGTCCTCCACTGCCGGCGGCGAAATCAGCCCGTGGCGGTGCAGGATGCTGCTGACCGTACTCGGGGCCACGCTGACCAGCCCCCGGTCCTGAAGGCGCCGGCTGATCTTGCGCCCGCCCCAGGCCGGATGCGCGAGGCGCAGATCGATCACCGTCGCCTGCACGTCAGCCGGAGTGCGCGCCGGACTGCGTTGAGGACGGCGGGAGCGATCCACCAAGCCCGCCATGCCTTCATTCGCATACCGCGCCAACCATTTGTAGGCTGTCTGCGGACTGATGCCGAAACGCCGGCACAACTCACGTCGATTGGCGCCTTCCTGGCTCGCCAGGCGGACAAATTCTTCTCTCAGACTCATGGTGTCTTGGGTATCCCAGGGCATGGTTCTTCCGTGCAAAAAGTTTGCACAGAAGTGTCACCCATGTCCTCGCACACCTGTCACCTATGTCTCCGGTCCGTACAGTTGAAGCAAAAGAAAGTACGCCCGCCCTCAAGGCGGAAAACACGGCTTGAGAAAACTACCCTCCGCATCAGTCGCGAAAAACAGCACTTCACTCCCCTCGGCGAACCATAAAACCCCGCTAAGATATCCCCGCCCCGCTCATCCCCAAGAACGGAATCAAGCATGAGAAATCCGCCATGGCTGTTGCTTCTCCCCGTGCTGCTTACGGCTTGCACGACCGCCGGTCGACAGCATGGCCCGGACGTCTTCGAAAACTCACTCGGCATGAAATTCGTCCTGCTCCCGGCCGGCGAATTCCTGATGGGCAGCGACGAAACCCCGGCCAGCCTGGCCCGCGATTTCGCCGGCTACGACATGGCCCGTTTTCTCAAACTCGATGACGAGGCGCCGGTCCATCGCGTGCGCATTTCGCAGCCCTTCTGGTTGGGGCAGCACGAAGTCACCGTCGGCCAGTTTCGCCAATTCCTCGCCGCCTCCGGCTACGTGCCCGAATCCATCGCCGACGGCAGCGGTGCCTACGCCTACAACCCGAACTACGATCCAGCCACCACCGTGCGGCGCGATGCCTTCGAGGGCCGAGACCCGAAGTACTCGTGGATGAACCCAGGTTTTCAACAATCCAACGAACAGCCCGTCGTCAATGTCACCTGGCATGACGCCCAGGCGCTGGCCAGGTGGTTGAGCGACAAAGAGAAAAAACACTATCGCCTGCCGACCGAGGCGGAATGGGAGTACGCCTGCCGGGCTGGTAGCCGGACCCGCTATGCCCATGGCGACGAGCCGTCCGGTCTGGCCGGGGCAGCCAATACCTTCGACGCCGAGGCGGCGGGCTATTGGCCGCGATGGCAAGGTTTCGCCCTGGCCGGGAGCGACGGTTTCGTCTTTACCGCACCGGTCGGCAGCTTTCCGGCCAATGCCTTCGGCGTGCACGACATGGTCGGCAATGTCTGGGAGTGGGTCGCCGACTGGCATGACGAGCACTGGTACGCCCGGTCGCCGGCGACCGATCCGCAAGGGCCGGAGTCCGGCACGGTGAAAGTGCGCCGGGGCGGCTCCTGGCATACCTGGTCGCTCTACGCCCGCTGCGCGTTCCGCAACTGGAATACCCCGCAAACGCGCTATACCCTGGTCGGCATTCGCCTGCTTCTGGAGGCGGGCGCCGAATAAAAAACCCGGCCGCGGCCGGGTTTTTGCGGGCGCGCCAACTTCAGCCGGCCTCGGCGATCCGCTTCCCGATGTGGGCCAGCGCCTCCTCGACCTGATCGATCAGGATCAGGCAAAGATCGCCCGGATGCAGCCGATCCAGCGCCATGTCGATGGCCTTGAATTCGCCGGTGATGGCATCGACGCGCTTGGCACGCCGGGCATTGGCCAGGCCGTCGCGCAGCAGGCCGATGACTTCGCCGTCGGCACGGCCGCGCTGGCAGGCATCCTGGTAGAGAACGACATCGTCGAAGGCATCGCCGAGGATTTCGGTCTGCTGGCGAATATCCTCGTCGCGCCGGTCGCCGGCGCCGCTGATCACCACCGAGCGGCGGACCGCCGGCATGTTGTCGATGGCCTTGACCAGCGCCTGGATGGCGTCCGGGTTGTGGCCGTAGTCGGCGTTCAGCGTGGCACCCTGGTAGTCGAAGACATTGAAGCGGCCGGGGGCGGTC
>JBIKUM010000052.1:0-11906 GCA_044347585.1 Terrimicrobiaceae bacterium | reverse complement strand
GGTGAAGAGCGGCAATGATGTCGCCCGCACTCTTGCTCGCGATAATGCCGGAAGCGTGAGCGCGTTTGCCGATAAAATGACTCAGCGCGTTCGCAGTCTTGGTGGGTCGAATTCAAATTTCGAGAATCCCAACGGTCTGCCAGCCAAGGGGCAGTATTCTACCGCCCGCGACATGGCCCGCGTTGCCCGCATGGCCTACCGCAATCCAGCGCTTCGCGAGATCATGAGGACGAAAAATTATAACTTCCGCTTTTCTTCAGGAAATGTCGTGCCTCTCCGCAACACAAACCGCGTCCTTCGCACCTACTCGTTCTGCAATGGAATGAAGACAGGTTACACACACCTGGCCGGCCATTGTCTTATTTCCAGCGGATCCTACAACGGGCGTGATGTCATTGCCGTGGTCCTTGGCAGCACCAAAGCCCGCATCGCCGACGAATCGGCAAAACTTCTCGCCTACGGGCTGAACATCCCGTCATCCAAGCTCGGCGCGCTGCGCATCTCGCAGAACTAAAACCGGCGTGGCCCGCTCCTACACACTGCAAGCGCCTCCGGCCTCCTCCAGCGGCATCGACTATCCCTCGGAACTCAACGACCAGCAACTCGCCGCTGTGACATCTCCTGGCGGCCCTGCGCTGGTCATTGCTGGAGCCGGCAGTGGAAAGACACGCACACTGACCTACCGCGTGGCCTGGATTCTCGAGCAAGGCGTTCCAGCCCGCTCGATCCTTCTTCTCACATTCACCAACAAAGCCGCGCGTGAAATGACCGAGCGGGTGCACACACTCATCCCCGGAGCCGCCGATGGACTCTGGGGTGGCACATTCCACTCGATCGGCAACCGCATTCTCCGCCGCCACGCCGAAGCCGTGGGGTTCCGTCAGGGATTCAGCATCATGGATCGCGAGGATTCCGAGGACATGATCTCGTCCGTGCTGACAAAGGAAGGCATTGTTTCCACCGACAAGCGGTTCCCCAAAGCAGGCGTGCTCTCCGACATTTTCAGCTACTCGATCAATACTGGGCTTCCGATCTCCAAGGTTCTCGTCGAGAAATACCGCTACTTCATTCCGCTGGCACAAGACATCGAACGCGTCCAGACCGCCTACGAATCGAGAAAAAAAGAGGCGAACTCGATGGATTTCGACGACCTCCTCGCCAAGACCCTGGAGCTTTTCCTGACCCAACCCGACATCGCTGCGCAATACCAACGCCAGTTTCAACACATCCTCGTCGATGAGTATCAAGACACCAACCGCCTGCAATCCGAACTCATCGACCTCCTCGCCGCACACCACGGGAATGTGATGGTCGTGGGCGACGACGCGCAGAGCATCTACTCGTGGCGTGGGGCGAATTTCGAAAACATCCTGCGCTTTCCCGAGACACACACCGGCGCGCAGGTATTCAAAATCGAGACAAACTACCGCAGCGTTCCCGGCGTGCTGGATGTCGCCAACGCGGCGATTCTCACAAACGAAAATCAATTCCCAAAAAACCTCGCGCCCGTCCGAAAGCCGCATTCCATCAAGCCCGCGCTCATCGCCCTGCCGAATAACAACCAGCAAGCGGCCTTCATCGCCCAGCGCATCATGGAACTATCTGACGAAGGCGTGCCGCTCGAGCAAATCGCCGTCCTCTACCGCGCCCACTACCACTCGATGGAGACGCAGCTCGAGTTCACCCGCCGCGGCATTCCCTTCAGCATCACCAGCGGGCTTCGATTTTTCGAGCAGGCCCACATCAAAGATGTCGCCGCTTTTCTCAAATTCACCGTCAACCCGCGCGACGAAACCGCCTTCAAACGCATGATCCGCATGCTTCCGGGGATTGGAAACAAAACCGCCGAGACGCTCTGGCAAAAGACCTCCGCGATCCTCGAAGGGAAAACCAATTTCAAAGACCTCGCCGGCCTCAAGGTCCCTGCCAAAGCGCAAAAGTTGTGGGATCAATTCATCCACACTCTGACCGAACTGGTCACGGGCGACGCTCCCATGAAGCCCGCCGAAATGATCTCCTGCGTGCTCTTTGCTGTTTACGAGGACTACATGAAAGAGAAGTTCCCGAACTACGATGCCCGCCACGAGGATCTCATCACGCTTCAAGAATTCGCCGAACAATTCGAAACAACAGCGGATTTCCTCTCACAGCTCGCCCTGCTCGGTGGACTCGAAACCGCAGAGGCTTTTGCCGGAGCGGGTGAAACCGAAAAAGTGACCCTCTCCACACTCCACCAAGCCAAAGGCCTCGAGTGGAAAGTCGTCTTCCTCATCTGGCTCGCCGACGGAATGTTTCCAAGCAGTCGCAGCATTGAAGACCCCCGCGCGCTCGAGGAGGAACGCCGTCTTTTCTATGTAGGAGTGACCCGCTGCATGGACGAACTCTACCTCACCTACCCCGAAATGCGCCTCGCCGCCGGCTACGACCAGTCATTCTACTCCCCCTCCCGCTTCCTACGGGAAGTCCCGGAATCCCTCTTTGAATGCTGGGAAGTCAATCAAGCACCGCGCACCTTCTCCTCCACCCGCCACGAAGACGGCGAAATCCCGTTTTAAAAAGGGCTCGCGCAAGGCACATCCGGCTTGGCAGGAGTGCCCCGACCTTTTGCCAAGACAGGTTGCATGGCTCTCCATGCAGGACAACAGCCGAGGTTCGATCTATCAGATAGAATCAGAAACTGAAAGCTGCTGCTCGACCCACTCTGGCTTCCGACGGCAATCCAAAACTCGATAGACAACGATTTCTTCGCCTCTGACCTTGTAGTAGATGGCGTAAGGAAATCGTCTTGCGATGAGCCTGAAAAATCCCAGGTGAAGCGAATGGGTTCCTGCAAAGAGCAATAGGGAATCGATTTGAGAAAAGAGGCTGTCAAAAAAGTAATCTCCGAGACCATCGCCTTGGAGGTCATAAAATTTTCGCCCCTGAGAAAGATCCTCGATGGCGGAGGTTAGAACCCGCAGGTTCATTCAAATTGTTTTCTGAGCTTTCTTTTGGCCTCTTCCCAGTCCAAGGACTGGACTTTCCCAAGTTTGAAGTCCTCTTCCGTTTTTCGGAGTTCTTCTCCGTGCCAAGCAGGGCTTTGAAATAGCGAATCCTCGGCCGCAAGGTCGGACCAAAGAACCTCGACAATTTGAAGCTTCTCCCGGCGGGGAAGTTGGCGCAACTCGGCGATGCTCATGGGCTGAAATTTATGCGCTCAGTCAACTGATGCAAGGCAATCTCAGGCATCTTCTCCTCTGTGTCCTCTGTGCACTCTGTGGTCAATCCATCAGGACGCAGGCTTCCCCACCCCGCGTATCGGTTTGCAGGCTCGCACTCTTCCGCATAGGGTGGGCCTTTTTCCAAAATGAGCACGCAGCGCAAGCAGTATCCGTTCACCGAATTCGAACCCCGTTGGCAACAGCACTGGCTGGAGGCCGGAGCCTTCCGTGCCGCCAATCCGGGTGATGCCGATTTCGACGCCTCCAAGCCGAAATACTACATTCTCGACATGTTCCCCTACCCCAGCGGTGACGGTCTGCATGTCGGCCATGTGGAGGGATACACCGCCACAGACATCCTTGCGCGCTTCCACCGCATGCAGGGTTTCAATGTGCTCCACCCCATGGGTTGGGACGCCTTCGGACTCCCCGCCGAGCAATACGCCATCAAAACCGGCCAGCACCCGCGTGTGACCACGGCCCGCAATATCGACAACTTCCGCCGCCAACTTCAAGCCGTCGGTTTCAGCTACGATTGGGATCGCGAAGTCAGCACCACCGACCCCGCCTACTTCCGGTGGACGCAGTGGATTTTCCTCCAACTCTACAACGCCTGGTTCAACCCCACGACGCGCAAGGCCGAGCCCATCTCCACCTACACCGGCAACGATCCCGACTCCGTGCGCCTTGCCTATGTCGCCGAAATGCCGGTGAACTGGTGCCCACAACTCGGCACCGTGCTGGCCAACGAGGAAGTCGTCGACGGCAAGAGCGAAGTCGGGGGATTCCCTGTCGAGCGCCGTCCGCTCCGCCAATGGATGCTCCGCATCACCGCCTTCGCCGAGCGTTTGCTCGAGGGCCTCGATGGACTCGATTGGCCCGAAGGCATCAAACTCCTCCAGCGAAACTGGATCGGCCGCAGCGAGGGAGCCTTGGTTAAATTCCAAATCGAAAACGCGCCGTGCGAAGTGGAAGTCTTCACGACACGCCCCGACACGCTCTTCGGCGCGACCTACATGATCCTCGCGCCCGAGCATCCGCTCGTGAGTGCCATCACCACTCCCGAACAACGCGAAGCCGTCGAAAAATACAAAGCCTCCGTCGCCTCCAAGAGCGACCTCGACCGCACAGAACTCAACAAGGAAAAAAGCGGCGTCTTCACCGGCGCCTTCGCCATCAACCCCGTCAACGGCGACAAAATCCCCGTCTGGATCGCCGACTATGTCCTCATGGGCTACGGAACAGGAGCCATCATGGCCGTCCCCGCCCACGACGAGCGCGACTTCGAATTCGCCACGAAATTCAGCCTACCCATCCGCGAGGTGGTAAGAAAAATGGAAGGGGGCACGGGCGTCCCGCCCGTGAAGACACCGACGCCCTTCTTCGAGGAGAAGCAGAAAATCACGATTCGCGAACGCAATCTTCCGCACTGGCAGCAAGATGGAAAATACTACTTCGTGACTTGGCGACTCGCCGACAGCCTGCCTGCGGCGCTTGTGCGTGATCACAAACTGGAGTCGGAGGCTTGGCTCGCCGCCCGCAAGCAACCACTCTCACCCGAGGATGAGCAGGAGTTTCAAAACCTTTTCTCCGACCGCATCGAATCCCTTCTGGACGAAGGCAGAGGGAGCTGCATTTTGGCTAATCCCGAAGTTTCAATAATCGTTGAAAAGGCCCTGAAACATTTCGATGGCTCCCGCTATTCTCTGAGCGCGTTCGTGCTCATGCCAAACCATGTCCATGTGCTCTTCAAACTGGCCGAAGGCGAGGACCTCGGAAAAGTCATCCACAGTTGGAAAAGCTTCTCAGCTCATGAAATCAACAAGGCGCTCGGACAGGAAGGTCCCGTGTGGCAGGAGGAGTATTATGACCGGATCGTTAGAAGCGAGATCCACTTCACCCGACTGGTTGACTACATTTGTGAAAATCCTGCAAAGGCCGGGTTGAAGCATGTCACCGTCTTCACGGGCGGGACGCCCGTGCTCCCCTCCTGCTTTGCCGGCGAAGGTGTGGCAGTGAATTCGGGTTTCTTAGATGGTCTCCCGACCGCCGAAGCCAAGCAAAAGATCACCGCTTGGCTCGAGGGAAAAAACCTCGGTCGAGGCACAGTGAACTACAAGCTTCGCGACTGGCTTTTCTCCCGCCAGCGCTATTGGGGCGAACCATTCCCTATCGTGTGGGAAGGCGGACGCCATCGCGACCTGACTGCGGACGAACTTCCCATCGTCCAACCCGACATGGAGGATTTCAAACCCACCGGAACGCCAGAGCCACCGCTCAGCAAGGCGCTCGACTGGTTGAAATACTCCGACAAGGCACAACGCGAGACCAACACCATGCCCCAATGGGCGGGCTCGTGCTGGTATTACCTGCGTTTCTGCGATGCCACAAATTCCGAGCGCTTCATCGGCAAAGAGGCCGACGAATACTGGATGGCGCGCAATGCTAAGCCCGGCGGCGTGGACCTCTATGTTGGCGGCACCGAGCACGCCGTGCTTCATCTCCTCTACGCACGCTTCTGGCACAAAGTCCTCCATGATCTCGGCCATGTGGCCACGCCCGAACCGTTCCAGCGTTTGGTCAACCAAGGCATGATCCTCGGACCCGATGGCCAGAAAATGTCCAAGAGCCGAGGGAATGTCATCACTCCCGACAGCGTGATCTCCGAATACGGCGCCGACTCGCTGCGCCTCTATGAAATGTTCATGGGACCGCTCGAGCAAATGAAGCCCTGGAGCATGAAAGGCGTCGAAGGCGTTTACCGCTTCCTCGCACGCGTCTGGCGCTTGGCCATGGAGGAAAATCAGGAAGGCGAATGGATCCTCTCCAGCGACCTCGCCGAGATTCCGCTCACCTCGCAACAACTCCGCATAGCCCACGCGACCATCAAGAAAGTGACCTCCGACATCCGCCTCCTCGCCTTCAACACAGCGATCTCGCAAATGATGGTTTTCACAAACGAATTCGTGAACGCCAAGCCACGTCCACTCGAAGCCCTGCGCATCCTCCTGCCACTCCTGAGCCCCTTCGCACCGCACCTCGCCGAAGAACTCTGGAGCCGCCTTGGCTTTGCCGGCCTCGCCTCCAAGCAAACTTGGCCCGTGCACGACGAGTCCCTCCTCGTCGAAAACGAAGTCGAACTCGCCGTGCAGGTGAACGGCAAAGTCCGCGAGCGCCTCGTCATTTCAAAAGAAGCCACCAAGGAGGAAATCGAAAAAAACGCCCTCGCCAGCGCAAAAATCCAAGAAGCCACCGCAGGACAAACCATCGTAAAAGTTGTCGTGGTCCCAGGAAAACTCGTGAACATCGTCGCAAAATAAAAACCAGCCAAGCAACCAGAGCCGCCCGCAAATTTCAGACAGCCTGACCTCTGCCCAATCGCGTCTGCATCGCAGGGAAACTCGATGATCTTTTTTGACACGGGAAACCCTCGCCATTCGAAGATCGATTGGGATTCAAATCCATGTTGATTTTTCATCCACGGATAGCGCACTGTCGCGCGGTTGCTGTAGCGGCGTCTCTATGAGCGCCGGAGGGCCTTCCGATTCGGCAGTCATAGACAGCCACTACAACCCCGCGCGGCAACGCGCTTCGTAGTCCAAGGTAGGGATGCCGCGCCGTCGGCGTCCCAAGATTCAGCCGCAAAGCGGCGTTTCTTCTGGATGCAATGGCGGCGGCGCCACGCAAATGGGTCAGCGGCGGCGCGCCGACCCTACCCTGCATACACGAGCGCGCTGTCGCGCGGTTGCTGTGGTGGCTTCCGATTCGGCAGTCGTAGACAACAGCTACGCGAACCGATTAGGATTTTCCCCTTGTCAAAGCGGCTCCGGCGCATAGTTTTTACCTCCCCAACACGGCGCCTTCGTCTAGCGGTTAGGACACAGCCCTCTCACGGCTGGTGCACGGGTTCGATTCCCGTAGGCGTCGCCATTTTTTTCTGAGACTTTTGCCTTGAGTTTACTCGGAAGTTTTATAAGTCGCGCGGCTTTGCGGGGCGTTTGTTTTGGGAGCGGGTTTCTGAGATACGGGAGGTTCGACAGGGGATTTCAAGCGGGAGCTGTCGAAGGTGGATTTCAACTCCCGAACGAGGTTTCTTTCAGCGGAGCCAGGGACAGCAAAACCGCTGCCAGTGAGGACGACAGCTTCGCCGGGGTCGAGGACTTGCGTTTGACCAGTGATGCTCGTAGCCAGCACACGCCCCGTTGTCACGCCGATGGCGGCGCGGTCTTTTTGCGAAAGCACAAAAAGCTGCGTGCCCCGGATTCCAGCAATCCCAAGGGAGGCCGAAATTTGAAAATGCGAGTTGGGTTTGAGGTGAGGAGTGAGGTGGACCCCGGCCCGGTCAGGACATAGGTAACACTTTGGGTTCAGGACATGGGTAACACTCGGTGCCTTGGTTGGTTCATGTTGACTGATGTTTTTTGTTGTTCAAGGGGAAGAGTGGGATTGCGCAGGCGTAGCGTAGAGTCCGCGCTTGCGAGGCGAAGCCGAGCCAGCGGACTCGGAGCGGAGCCTGCGCAAGGCGCGTTGCGGCGGCGGACTGGGGTCTCATGCGGCTTTGGGAGTCTCCTGGCTTGTTTGCACCACGATCGGCAGGAATGCCTCTGTGAGCGTTTCCAAGTGGCCGAGAATGAGCTGCCCGAATCGGACTTCCCAGCGCCCTCCCTCCACAGGGGCGAGACCGACATCCCACCCTCTCAAGGCTGTGCTTAAAAAATACACTTTTCCTTCGAACCTCATCGTTCCATCGGCTTTGACCCGGCGGCTCTCAATCCCAGGATACAAGAGCTTTTCCGGGGTGCCTTCGTATTTCCTTTCCGAATCCCGATACACCTCGGAGGGAAAGCGCATACCGAGGGCTTCGTGCGGCCGTTCCTCGTTGAACTCCTTGCGCCAGAGATCAAAAGCGGCTTGGCGCTCCGTATAGCCGGTGTGCTCAAGTTGTCGACTGATGTCCAAATGCAATCGCTCGTGCGCTCCGTTGTCCTGCGGGCAACCGGGCCGACTGCGTTCCAGATCAATGCCCAGCGCCAGCCACCAGACTGAGAGGCGTGACAAGCCCAAGAGGGCGGAACTGGCGGCAAACGGAGCCCCGTTGTCGCTGCGGATGCGTCCCGGTAGACCGTGCCGTTTGAAGACTTCCTCCATGGCGGCCTTCACCGTCTCGGTTTTCGCGTTTTCCAGCGCGCGCAATTCCAAGACCTGTCGACTGAACTCATCGCGAATCGTAAGCGGATCGCAGCGCCCGTTGGCGTCATGCCACCACCCCTTGAAATCGATTGTCCAAATCTCGTTGGGCGCTTGGGCTTTGGCCCCCGAATGCAGCCGACCGCTTTCCACCGCAGGACGCATGCGGCGTTTTTTCACCAATCCGCACTTTTCCAAGACCCGCTTGATGCTGCTTGGGCTCGGAGCCTCCCCGTGGCTACGCTGGTAAAGCTCGTGGATTTTTTTCGCTCCCCAGTGGGGATGCCGTTCGCGGAAAAGCACGATCCGGCACACCACCTCCTCGCCTAAAGCGGTGGGACTCGACTTGGGTTTTCGATTCTCTTCCTTAAGACCTTCGAGTCCATGCTGCACGAAGCGCCGACTCCATTTATAGCCCACTTTGGGACTGATTCCATATTCGCGGCACAAAGCCCGAAAATTCTCGGTTGTCTGCGCACGCATTACAAATTCCATTCTCTGGTTCATTTTGGTTTGGGTTTTCCAAGGCATCCCTTTTGAAACGCTCCCCGCTTCAAATGTGTTACCTATGTCCTGAACCTGATCCGTTACCTATGTCTTGAACCCGGGCCCGGATTTGGTCAAGTTACCCGAACCGGCAATGATTGCCGAAACGGTTACGTTGCCAGCCGCATTGTTGAGCGTGCTGGTGGTTCCGGCAGTGAGTGACATATTGGTATTTGTAATGGATACCGAGCTGCCGCTTGCTCCCGTGTAGTTGAGCGTGCCGCCGCCGAGGGTGATTAAGTTGCTGGTGCCGCCGAGGGCTGCTGTTGTCGCTGTGGAATTATAGCTGAATGTGCCTCCGTTGACCGTTAAACCACCTGAATAGGCAGTATTTGCCGCATTAAGCACCGAGAAATCCAGCGTGCCGTTGCCGGTTTTAACCAACCCAAGAGTTCCGCTATAAATTGATGAGTTGCTTGTATTTCTGAAATAAAACATGCTCGTGCTACTGCTTGTGACACCATCCCCGATATCAAATGTCACCGTCGAGACGCTTGAGTTCCCTTCATTCTGGATAACCGACGCATTAGCCCCCAGCACCGTAAGGCTGGTGAACGTTTGGTTTGTTCCGTTGAGTCTAAGGAATGTATTAGAGCCTGATGCGTTGATGGTGAGCGCTCCAATTCCCAGAGCATTATTGGCTCCTGCGGAAATTGTTCCTAAATTAATGGTCGTGCCACCGGTGTAGCTGCTTGATCCATTCAAGGTGAGTGTGGCGGCTGCTCCGCTTCTCACGAGCCCGCCGGCACCAGAGATGGAGCCATTGAAAGTGCTTGTCGCAGTGATGCCCAGGGACTGGCCTCCGGCAATACTGACATTGCCTCCACTCGCCCCACCACCACTGAGTGAGCCGATCGTTTCGCTTTGCGCCACATGGAGGATAGCTCCTGCGGTGTTGGCAAGAGTTACCGCGCCGCTGTTGGAGATCGCCGATCCGCCAGTAAGCGTGAGGTTGCCGGCGCTGACGGTGGTGGTGCCGGTGTAGGTATTCGCGCCGGAGAGGGTGAGTGTGCTGGTATTGTTTTTTGTGAACGCACCGGCGCCGGAGATGACGCCCGAGAGTGTCTGGCTATTGCTACCGTTGTAGATAAATGCGCCTGAGTTGGAGTTGGATATGGATATGTTTCCAGAGTAACTGCCGCCGCCGAGTAGGCCACCGACTTGCAGGGTTCCCCCGCTAACTGTCGTTGCACCGGTGTAGGTGTTGTTGCCGGAGAGGGTCCAAGTGCCGGCGTTCTCCTTGGTGAGGGAGGTGATGTTCACCAATCCAGAACTGGTGATTGTCGCGCCGCTAGCAACCGTTGCAGCTGCACTCAATGTCACTCTTTTGTTGGCGGCATCGATCGCCGAAATAGTTGTCCCGCCCGCAATGCCGGTTCCACTGATTCCATTGCCCACCGTCAGGCCATCCACGGAAGCCAGAGCCAAGGTTGTGTTGCTAGTCGAGGCGGCGGTGGCCACCGTTGCCCCCGTGAGAGCACTGTTGACGATCGTCCCTGCGATCTCGCCTGCGCCGGTTCCTCGAAGAGTGAGAGTTTTTGACCCGTTACCGGTGACGGTGATGTTGCTCGTGAAGTTAAGCAAGCCCGATGCATTGTTGGCGAAGATAGTCCCGCCTCCCGTGGTTCCTGCCAAGTTGATGATCCGGTTTGTTGTATTCCCGTTGCCAATGTAGTAAAGGGCTCCTCCCGATGTTGTAGAGCCGAAGTTGAGCGTGGAGCCCATGCCGGCCGCACTGGCGACTCCTTGGTTCCCGATCGAGGAGACATACACAGCTCCGCCCTGGATAGTAATATTCCCAGTGAAGGAGTTGGCGTCGTTGAGAAGTCGCCAGAGGCCACCAGAGGTGCTTTGGTTCACTGCGAGCACACCAGTCCCATCGGAAATCAGGCCGGTGATGTCGTTGATGTGAGTGCTGTTTGAAGAAACGCTGTTGATGTTGAGAATCCTGCTCCCGGCACTTGCCAAGGAGATGTTGCCGCCGATGACGAACTTGTTATTGCTATTGTTGGTGGCGGCGTTGTTGATGGTCAAGTTGCCATACATCAAGAGCGGCGCGTTGATGTTGATGGTGGTATTGTTTGTCGTAAGGCCGTTGCCGATCAGGATAGTCCCGCTGCTTGTCATGTGCAGCGCGTTGCCACTCGTAGTGCCGATCGTGTAGTTGCCGGCCGAACCGTTGAAGGTGAGGCCGCTGATGTTGCGGTTGGCATCGATCACGATTTGATTGTTAGCAACGGCGGCGTTGAAGGTGGCGACATCCGTGGTGTTGTTAGCAGAGGTGCTGCCGGGAACGGCATTGCCTACCCAGTTTGCGGCCGTAGACCAGTCATTGGAATCACTGCCATCCCATGTCTGGTTGGCGGCAAACACGCTGGACGGAGCCAGCACAAAAACCGCCGCAAGCAAAAGGCAAGCCATGAAACGGGCGGGCAGAAAAGAAGGAAGTGGAATGGAATTTTTCATACTGGGAGAAATGAAGGGTTGATTGCCGAAACAGGAAAACCGAACGCGCCGCACGGAAAATGCCCGCATCCCCCACCCTGCCCGCAGAACAAGTCTGGAAGAGCCTCAAAGAGGCGCAGGATACAAAATGGGGAGTAGCAACGCATAGGGGAAAGAGGGGTAATGTATTGGCGGGTAAAGTAAATTAGTGCTCTAAGAGGGCGAGTGTCAATAGGAAGTTTGTAAAGAATTTGAGCAAAAATGAACTCTCACGAAGGCACAAGACACGGAGGAGACAGAAAAAAAAATTGCGGAGTGCAAAATGCGGAATCCGCCTGCGCGCTTCGCGGCTCCGGCGTGACAGGTTGCGGATTTTATCGGCGCGATAGCGCAAAGAGAGGAGCATGACCGTCTCGGTCGTGTAGGCGCAAGACGTGGTTTGGAGGCATCGTCTTCGCTTGAACCATTTTTTGAAAAACATGAATCGACCAAGCTCAATCCAAAATTTCGGTCAGGATAGAATCTGAC